>NZ_JBGTFY010000019.1:0-5569 GCF_041747015.1 Nostoc sp. | reverse complement strand
TCAATGCCAGAATGGTATACATTAGAGTATGGGCGTGGGCAAGAATGATTTCCATATTTCTTGCTGATGTATGTTTTATACGCCCTTTTCTCTCATTTTTTCCGAAAAAATACAAATATCTCTGTGCAGATGACAATATTTCCCTTTTCGTATATCTCGTGTGTAGATATACTTTCAAAAATGTAGTTTTCCATATAAGTACCTAAATTAGAAGCTCAATTATTAGATGTTATTTTTATTCTCTTATTTTCGGTTAATACGGATTCTTTTTGTCAGGTGCAAGATGTGAGTTACCTGCTTTACATACCAATTAGACAGCTAGGGGCTACTACCTATGAATACGATGCTGCAAGTAATCGCACTTCTGTTACTACCGCATCTGGCACAGTCAACTACACCTTTGATGTTCGTAACCGCCTTGACCAAGTACTTGAGGGTGGGATTGTTACGGCAGATTATGACTACGACGCTGTAAGTAATTTGGTGCGTACTACTTTAGCTAATGGTACGCAGGAAATTCGCTCTTATGATGACCTCAATCGATTGAAGTATTTGGAAAATCATAAGGGTGACACCATCCTCTCCAGCTACACTTGTACTCTGGACAAAGTAGGCAACCGCACCAAAGTTGTTGAACACAATGGTCGTAGCGTTGATTATACTTACGATGACTTGTATCGGTTGGCCCAAGAAAAAATTACTGATGCGATTAATGGAAATCGAGTTTACGGCTATACCTACGATAAGGTAGGGAATCGCAAGACTAAGAGTGAAACTGTCAACGGTGCTACAACGGTTACAGATTATGCCTATGATGCCAATGACCGTTTGTTAAATGAGACTGTTAATCAGCAAGCAGTTACTAATTATACTTACGATAACAATGGCAACACCTTAACGAAGACCGAAAATAGCATAATAACCGAGTATACCTGGAATTATGAGAATCGGTTGATTGCGGCAATAGTGAAGGATACTAACGGTGCAATCCAACAAGCAATGCAGTATAGGTATAACGATAATGGTATTCGAGTTGCAGCAACGATTGATGGTGTTGAGACGCGCTACTTAATTGATGAAATGCAACCGTATGCACAGGTTTTGGAGGAGTATTCCC
Source organism: Nostoc sp. (assembly GCF_041747015.1). Lineage (GTDB taxonomy): Bacteria > Cyanobacteriota > Cyanobacteriia > Cyanobacteriales > Nostocaceae > Nostoc. Next base: position 4,452 of record NZ_JBGTFY010000019.1, on the reverse strand, counting down.
TAAATGGTGCGGTGCAGGTTAAATATGTTTATGGCAATGATTTAATTGCTCAGGAACAGGAGAATAGTCGTACTTTCTACCATGTTGATGGGTTAAGTAGTACACGGGTGTTAACTGATGCAACTGGTAATTTGGTTAGTACTTACGACTACGAGGCATTTGGAGAACTACTGAACTCTAGTGGCGGGACGGAAAACAAATACCTGTTTGCTGGTGAGCAGTTCGATGAAGCATTGGGAGACTACTATAATCGGGCAAGGTATTATGATGCCGATACTGGAAGATTTATTAGAAAGGATGATTATGAGGGGCAAATTAGTGATCCACTGACATTGCATAAGTACATTTATGCAAATAGTAATCCTGTTAGCTTCATAGATCCCAGTGGATATAACTCTTTACTCCAAATTACTGCTACTTTAGCGATAATTAGTATATTGGCAGAAGCTCTTAATCCTTTTAATTTATTAGGTGTTGATTTCCTGTCAAACGATCCATTTTCAGGCTTCGATCCCACTCGTGGATTAGGAGGACAGATTGATTTTGATCCTGCTTTTCGGTTTATTCAAGAAGTTATTTTTCACAGAGCAGCAAATCAAGTATCTAAAACGCGTAATGTTGCTGTTGCTGAATATATTGATAAAGCTGGGATACGCCGATATATTACAGCAGAAAATATACCAAAGTCAGTTGCAGGAGTAGACACTCATGCTGAAAAAGAGCTTGCTGGGAAACTTCAACAACTCCGTATTCCGTTTTCAAAAGTAACGAAAATATACACAGAGTTTGAACCATGTAATACTAAAAATAATCAATGTGCTACTTTTCTAAAATTTGCTTTTCCTAAAGCTCAAGTATACTATTCATATCCTTATAAAGGAGGCATGAACAATTCTTCAAGATTACGAAAATATCAAGACTTGGGAAAAAATGGTGTAGATTTTAAATAATTAAGTAGGTATAAGTTATGATTTCAGAGCGAGAAATGGTTGAAGTTTTTGGCAAAAAGGATCTAGTGTATGTAGATAAAAAGAGACTATCTAATATCATATTTCTTAATGAAACTAAAGAATTTATCCTGAATACAGGATTCCCATATTTAGTTAATCATTTTAGATTCTCAATGGATTTTGAGCCAATTTCAAAAGATATTCAAATTGGTGAATCTGCAATGTATTTAGGGCAGCTTTACACTATTGGTTATGAAAGTGCTTCTCAAGTAATAGGAAGAAAGATATTCCTCAGTGAAATTGGTTTGGATAAAAATGCTAGCTTATCTGATATAGGAAAAAAGGTAAAAATATTAGGAACGGATGATTTTTTTCTATTCCACTCAGAAGTCGCTTTGTCTTCTAGAATATGTATTGATTTAGGAAATAAATGTGAAATAGTATCTTTAAATCCAAACGATTTATCAATTTACTTTTTTAATTCAAGTATTCAACAACTTGCTTCTTCTCTAGTTTCATACAGTAAAAACTTATTATTAGGGGAAAATTTTGAACAAGGAATCGAAGATTTTAAGGAAGAATTAAAAAAACTTGATCCAAAAGCATTAGATAACGAGGAAAATGTGTGGGTAGGAACTATACAACAGTTAATTGAGGATGAGGAGGGATACTAACTATAGTTTTTGTACTTTACAGATTAGATAATAGTAATTTCAAGCCGCAACTGCTGCTGAAATATCTCCTTTGCACTTAGGTTTCACTGGTACTCTCAAAGTTATTCGTCGAGCTATTGCTGATTTCCAAGATGCCAACAGTGAGCAAATACACTTTTTTTCTCCAAGCTAATTCTGGAAATTTTGGAGCAAAAAATCCCTCCCAGACAGGGCAGAACAAATCCCAGAGTAGTCAAAAAATCTCGTTCTAAGTTTCCATCTAGAAAACCAATTCACAGAGGAGCGGGTACTAAACGTCAACCACTCACTTTTTTTTTCTCAATACTGCTTAACTCTTAACCGAGAAGTATTGGGTGGGAATCTGTCGAGAGTGCAACCGAAGAGTCCAGCTAGCCTACACCTGTGATGTCGGTGACGATATCCAAAAATCAAACTGGGTTGGGTAGCTTGGTAGGTGCAAACCGAACAGTTGCTCAACTCTACAAACTGGTTGCATCATGAGGCGGTTGAGTTTTCAATTTCAGGTGGACAAAGTTTGGCGACGCCGAATAGCCCGTCGTAGACATCGCTACTCTTCCCCACATCAACATTTCCCACGCTAAATGCTAAATTTTATTTAGCCACCCAGCAGGAGTTTTCTTTTTCTTATGTGGTTCTGGTCTGCCGATTCAGTAGAACAAGAATTATTTGATTTGTACGCTCCAGCCCTGCGATCGCTCGGCGTAAATTTTAGTGACGAGCAACTCCAAGACACTCTAGAAGCATCAAGCTATTGTTTAGAAGATGCTTTCAGGAGCGCAATCATTTATATACTCTGGCTCGAAGAAAACCTGAAGCCGATCTACCCGACTGCGATACTAATCGAGGCACTGGCAAATCAATGGCGTACCAAGTATTGGAAGCCGGAGTATTTAGAACTTGAACAGTTGCTCTCAAGAGGAAAGCGCTGGTGGAAGGCAGCAGTGGATAAGTGGGGTTACGACAAGCGTAATCAACTGGTTGCAGACGTATTTGACGACCACGAACAGGAATTTATTAAGTTCCGAAATGGTAAAGAAATTCTAGTTGACACTGCTTATAAGTGGGGATGGGATCGAGTCGCAGATTATGCGTCCCCGTTTTCAGAAAATAATTGGTCGCTTGGCAGTATCAATGCAAGGGAATCTTGATCTACTTGCCCCTGTGTTTGATTAGCGATCGCTGAACTTAAACAAAATTCATTTTGAGCGACGGGCGCGGCGGAATCAGTGCCTTCTCTACGAGACGCTGCGCGAACATGACAATCTTTCAGTTCAACACTACAATCTTGAGTTTCAGCCAATAACGAAGTAGATTGACTCGGTACAGCATCTACAAGCGTCAGCGTCGTGCAGTCCATTGCCACAGGCAAGTCAACTTCATTCTCTGACACGCCTTGAACAAACTGAGGCGACGCGACCCCTAAGGGAGCGTAGCTTGCCGCCGTAGGCATCGCCGTCTCGTGAACGCTCTGTGACTTATGCAGGGTCTTAGGGGTAGAGTGTAGTGTTAATAGATATTGAATTTTAGTACGCCATAAAGAAGCTCATTGTTCGTAATTCCCTGTACCCCACATCCAAACCCCAAAGCTAACCAGATCAAGGATTAGTGCTTAACAAGAGTGCTACTCGGTTAAAACCCTTGTAACTGTTTGTCAGTAATCCAAGTAGCATGAAATCCATAGGGTACGCGTTGTGGAATTAGCACCCGCGCTACAGGTTCAGCAGTAACATCTTGAGCATTCACTACCAACAATTCTGAAGTGTTTGCCGTGTCATCGTGAACAAAAGTCATCAGCCAACCATCATCTTCATCTGTTGCGTTAGGACGTGGTATAAATACGGACTCACCACCATAACGCCATTGTCCAAACTCATGAACTTGGGATTTTTTCTTGCTGAAGTCGTATTTAATGATACCTGCAAATAAAGGTACGGGAGTATCCGCGCTTTTATTAATGTAGCCATAGCGAGTTTGCCGCCCCAACAAGTTTTCATTCACCCGAGGAAATTCCCCAGCCATATCATCTAACCTTGACTCAGACACAGCGCCAGTAGTCAGGTTAAACCGCCATTGATGCAGTCGCGGAATATTTGCATCTGGATCATTGATAGCATTAAAATCCAATACAGAAGTAGAACTCATCCGACAAGCAATCAGCACCACTTCATTACTTTGTTCATAGGCGTTCAGGGTATGAAAAATATAGCAAGGCGGACTTTCAAACCAGCGAATATTACTGTTATCCCCGTGACGTGGAAGAATCCCAAAACGACTTGGGCGATCGCTTTCAAACATGATCATTGCTTTTTGTTGCTGAATCCGTTCTGGGCGCAAAGTCAGGGGTAAATCCATGAAAATGGTGTAGTTTTCTGTAATGGCGAAATCGTGCATCATCACAGGTGCGGGAATTTCAATTGGTATTGTCCATAACAACTCACCTGCTGCGGAAACTATGCCGTATTGCAGATATGGTGGTACAAATGAATAACCAAAGAATACCATTTCACCCGTGATTGGATCTACTTTCGGATGGGCAGTAAAACCAGAGATTAGTTTGCCATTATAAGTGTACTCACCAATTGTCTTTAACTCAGGAACTTGAATTGCATAAGGCGCACCACCCTCCCACAATGCCAATAGCTGACCATCATGCCACACTAAGGCTGTATTAGCGGTATTTCCAGATATGCCAAGATAATTTTGCTGTGGCGGTTCTAACAACCCAGTCAAAATCGCCTTATCTGCTTCATGTTCCGCAAGCCATTTCTGCGTCTGCACATAGCGGTTACGATAGGTAGCTTTACCGT
>NZ_JBGTFY010000018.1:0-6619 GCF_041747015.1 Nostoc sp. | reverse complement strand
CCAATGCCTAATAACATCTCTTGAGCAATCCGAGTGTCTCGTTTGCCTCCGTATAGCTGTCCGGTTATCCAACGATCTATTGGATCGTTATCCTCGCGGTCAGTATCCAGAAGATACAAATTTATTCGTCCCACCCGCACTTGCCAAATCTGGGCTTTGACTTGTCGCTGGCGGATATCAATCTCAATAGCCAGAGGTTCTCCTTGAACATCACACAAAAGTTCTATAGGCAATTCCTCAAATTGATAATCTACGTAGTCTTCTCTTTGCCAACCTTGGGAGGTGAAGCGCTGATGAAAATAACCCTGACGATACAACAAACCAACTCCCACCAAGGGTAAACCCAGGTCGGAAGCAGATTTGAGGTGGTCAGCAGCTAGAATCCCTAGTCCACCGGCATAAAGCGGTAGAGATTGGTGAAGACCGTATTCAATGCTGAAATATGCTACAGGTTGCTCAACCCTGATCTGAGGAACAGTTTGAGTTGTCCAGGTATCATTTTGTTGTATGTATTGCTCAAACTGGCTTGTTAGAGTCCTTACCTGTTGGAGATAGTGCGGATCTACTGCTAGCTGCACCAGTCGTTCGTAGGATACTTTTTTTAGAAGTTTTACGGGGTTGTGGTGAAACTGCTCCCATTTTTCGGCATCAATGGTGCGAAAGATTGATAAACGCTCAGGAGACCAACTCCACCAGAAATTGTAGGCTAGTTCTGCTAAAGAATGAAGCGGACGGGGAAGCTTGGTTTGTAATTGCGCTGCTGGGGATAATGCATCCTGGCTATTCATGGCAGTGCCTATTAATTGTGAGCAAATTATTAACTTTTTTTTAACTAACTTAATTTAGTTACTTACTAACCAATGTACCTATTAAGTTAAATTTAAGTTTAATAAGAGGTTATTATCTATTTAAGCTTTTTCCAATTAAACAAAATCGAAAAAAGATCAGCCCACAGAAACAAAATTTAATTAGATTTTTTTGTAAGATATCTATCCCTAGAAATAAGAAAATTTTGTCAGGATTCAGTTTAGCCGGATATATTCCGATTCACTTGAGGGGACAATCAAAAATCTGTTGTAGTCGTTAGGGAAAGTGACATATTTTATTTCCTTTGAGCAATAGATATTCACCGATTTATTATAAACTCGTATCCAAGCACATTGAAGCTTTGCAAAATATCTAAACGCTTCATAATCGAAATAATCTATAAAATTCCTTGACCTTGCAATTGACTATTGACCTTATAACCCGCTGCAAATTCCGGCGTTGCATAAATGCGGGATGAATCAGCTAAATACAGGTATTTCTCTATACTTCAAATAATGGAGTAACAATCGAATCGAATATTTAAGCATATCTACTGATTTGGAATAGCATAATGTTTTTCGATGCAGTCGTGCTAGATAATGACGTAAACGCGTATTCTCACCTTCTACTCTGGTCATATATGTTTTACTGACAATATGGTCTCCTGGCTCGATAAAACTTGGGTAAACTTTCCATCCATCTGTGACGTAAAAATAGCACTGCCAACAACAAACTTTCCTCCCACAAAGGTTTAAATGTTTCTGCGCTATGGTCTCCCAATACCCAAGCCAAAATCCCTTGACGAAAGTGATTTACTGCTGTCCACAACCAAATTTTGTTTTTTTTGACCCAACAAAAGTTTCTAATTCATCTAGTTCTCCAACTTCTGGAATCTCGTTGATTGGTGGCGCATCTGGCAGTTGTTCACCAATTTGTTTGAGCCAATAAATAATCGTTGTATGATGAACCCCCTTATCACGCTCAATTGCTCGGAATCCCATCCCATTCACATATGATCTTAAACATTCTTGTTTGATCTCATCCGAGTACCTTTTTGGTGGGCTATAGACATCGATAAATTGACGACTGCAATTGACACAAATGTGATTTTGTTTACCTCTTCGTTTACCATTTTTTCTAATCTCAGTAGACGCACAGTATGGACATTGCATAGTACAATACCTCAATTCATCCCTCTATTATGCAACGCCCAAATTCCCTATCTAAATCTTTGTTCAACTACTTAGGAACAGCAGGGTTTTGCCCCTAAATTTTAGCAAGAGCCTTGACCCAAGCTTGTGTACTCATTTGCACAGCATCCCAAGGACTACCCAATGGCGGTGTATAACTAAGGTCAAGATCGCTTAACCCGTCCACCTTCATACCGTGAAATAGGGAGGTAGCAAATATATCAATTCGTTTAGCGACTTCTCCCTGATAATGTCCTGCAATTTGAGCGCCCAAAAGATGACCTGTTTGAGCATCTCCGGTAACGTGAATTCGCAATTTATGCGCCCCAGGGTAATAAACTTTATGATCCCAGGTTTCAAACTCCACAGTTACAGGGGTAAATCCTGCACTTTGGGCTTCTGAGTCACGCAAGCCAGTACGGGCTACTGCCAAATTAAAGATTTTCACTACCTGTGTGCCAAGTGACCCAGCAAATTCTTGATGACCGCCAACAGCATTTTCGCCAGCGACCCGACCTTGCTTATGAGCTGTAGTACCCAAAGGTAGATACATATAGTCATTAAGCAAGCGATGCCAAGTTTCTACACAATCCCCTGCTGCGTATATGTCAGGGGCGTTGGTTTCCATCTTTCTGTTAACTTGAATAGCTCCACTCAAACCCGTTTTTAAAGATGCTGACTCTGCTAAGTCGGTTAATGGTTTTACTCCAACTGCAACTATTACCATATCAGTAGTTTTGTAAAAGCCATTAGACCCTGACACTAATAGCTGAGTTTCTTTTTGTGCAATAGTGTCAATTTGTACACTATTGACAACCTCAACCACGTGGCGTTGCAGTTCTTCGCTAATGAGTTGCCCTAAGCTAGAGTCAACAGTCTTCATCACGGTTGGTGAATGTTCTACTACCGTGACAGCAATACCCCGGAGAGTCAAAGCATCTGCCATTTCCAGACCGATGTATCCACCGCCAACAATTACTGCTGATTTTGGTTGACGATTAGTCATGTGTTGCTGGACAGCAAAAGTATCCTTCATTGAATGTAGAAGAAACACTCCTGGAAGGTCTACCCCTTGGATGCGAGGTTTAATCGGTACAGCACCAGTACCAATTACTAGCTTGTCATAGGTTAACCACTGTATCTGCCCAAGTCTATCCACAACTTGGACACTTTTTTTGACAGGAGCAATAATTTTAGCAGTGTGGTTGAGTAGTAAATTGATACCTGTCTGAGTTATTTCCTCTGCTGGGCGATGGGCAAGATTGTGCCAATCTGGTACTTCTCCACTGAGGTAAAATGGGATACCGCAGATGCTGTAGTTAGGGAAACTATCAGCTACAACTACGGTGACATCAACTTTAGAATTTAACTCTCTTGCCCGTAAAGCAGCGCTAATGCCTGCATCGCTACCACCGATAATTAGTAGATGGGTCATTTGGACTTACTCAATAACTATAAAAAGGATTGTCTTGTTTTTCCCATTGCAGTTCCCCTCACTTTTATCCTACAACGGCAAAACTAACTGGAGAGGTGAGACTAAAGGCTTAATTACGTATGCGTCTTAGAAAATATCAAACGAGATTACTATGCTTCCAACCTACCTCTAGCAAGTTTTACCGCTCTAGGTAAAAACTTCTTACTTCTTACTTCTCCTCTGCTCCATCAAACGCCTTAAGCTTGTGAGAAATGCGGGTGGGGTTAGAAAACCAAGCAGCTGTGCAACAGATTATGTTGGGGCATCTGCCCGAAAAAGATATTTATGTCCAATTAATAAATTCCTCGACAAGGGACTCGTATTTTCCATAAATTTGGTGTACCTTGTTAATTCTGTGCAAATTATTTATACCTAACTTCTCCCAAATTTACTCATCCAAGTTTTAAGCCAATGCCTTCGAGAGAACAGCCAATGAAAACTTCTAATGAGATACACACTAAGAAAATCATCAAAAAATCTGACAAGCTTACCCTGAGACAGATGAAGTTAATCGAGGAGGCAGAAGACAAACTTATTGAAGCTAATACTGTCAATTCTCCAGCTCCTGTGGTTGAGGAGCAACCAGTAGCGATTTCAGAGCCTAGAGTTCGTGATTATGTTCCATTCCTTGACAATCCTCCAGTACAATCGGTGGGCAATTCCGGCTGGCAGGTTTCTGATGTCTGGCGGGATATTCGGGTAGATGATTTCTGTAGTTAATTTAAAACAGGCAATTTGTATTCCCAGACAGTTGACCATTGAGGCGGGTGCAATCCGCGATCCAAATCTTAAAGATTGAGGAACAGGCACCCCTTCAGGGAGAAAAGTTTTCCCGAATGCATTCTTGTACAGCAATACCTCAATACTTAGCTGAACCAATATTATGGCAAACGCCTGAGCAACTTTTGTAAACTATCTTTGCGCTCAGTCAAAGTTATAGTTGAATTGTGCCTATAATAATTTACGGCTAACTATAACTATAAGTTAGCATTTCAAACCTGTGTATTGCTTGACTTACGCATTATAGGCGATACCAGGGATAACCAAAATTCATCGGCAGCGCAATAGTTTCTATTCTATTGCCAACATGCACACCGCGATCGCATATTGGTGAAAGTGTTGTGTCTGGGGGGAGGTAGTATTAATCGTAGATTATATCGGATAAAAGATAAGGGTATCTTATTTTGTGTTGGGCATGATAAAATGAGGGCTGCTCAACTTATGATTACAGTTACATCCGCCTTCAAGCGATCGCTAGTCTGAGATCGCTTACAAAAATTAAGCCCTAGAATAGGGAATTGGTGTTCGGAAAGATATGGAGTATGCCAGCAAGAGATGTTTTTCACGATGCAGTCAAGCATGGATTAATTGCCAATGGATGGAAAATTACCCATGACCCATTGCCAGTTAGTTTTGAATTGGGGGATATGTATATTGATTTGGGTGCTGAAAAACTTTTGGCCGCCCAAAGAGGGGAGGAAAAAATTGCGGTAGAGATTAAAAGTTTTGTCAGAACTTCAGCAATCTACGAATTTCATACAGCATTAGGACAATTTATTAACTACCGTTTGGCACTTTCTGAGCAAGAACCAGAACGCACATTGTATTTAGCAGTGCCAATTGATGCTTACAGTTCATTTTTTACAATTAGGTTCGTACAAAATATTATCCGCATTCATCAACTGAAATTAATAGTTTATAACCCAGAAACAGAGGAGATAGTGGAGTGGATAAACTAACACAGTATCGACAAATCGTGCAACAAATGCTACGTGAATATGCAGAAATTGGTAGTCCTGATCCAGATGTAGAAACACAAATAGTCTTTGATACTGAACGCGAACACTACCAATTGATGAATGTGGGTTGGAAAAATCAACGCCGCGTTTATGGTTGTTTTTTACACATTGATATTAAAGATGGTAAAGTCTGGCTGCAACACAATGGTACAGAATACGAAGTTGCTGAACAACTGGCAAATTTAGGAATTCCTAAGCAAGATATTGTGATTGGATTTCACTCTCCTTTTAAACGCCAGTTTACAGATTATGCAGTTAGTTAAGCCAATGAACTACAACACAGATTCTTTACCTGCAATCAAACTTATCTCTCTTGATGGTGAAAATCCATTGAATATTCAAGGAATAAGGAGTACAAAAACGTCTACACCTACGGATATTCGGTGGGTAAAGGTACTGGAATTTTTACGCAGCAATAACCTTGCACCCAATAGCCGCAAGCTTTATGAGCGGGAACTGAAGCGGTTTTTGGGATGGACGCAATTGCACTATCATGAACTACGCCCACGTCACTTCGCGCTATATAAAGAGTACTTGCGGGATGAACTGCGGACTGATGTTGGTAAACCGCTTTCAAAAAGCAGCATCAATGCCGGAATTGCCGCACTCAAAAGCTTTTTCAAATGGATGTGCTATACGTATCCTGACATAATTGCTACTAATCCTACACTGGGCATTAAACTGGAAAAAGTACCACTGCCACCAGCCCAGAGTTTAATCCCAGAACAGATGGAGCGGGTGTGGTCAGCGTTAGAGTTATTGGGAGAAACAAAGCAACGAGATACAGCACTTGTCCACATCCTTAGTCATGGACTTCGGGCTGGGGAAGTTGTGCAGCTAAATGTTGGCTCATTTGATGGCAAGCTGCTGTTTTTACCAGATACCAAAACGAATGAACCGCGCCTAGTGCCACTGTGTCAAGAAAGTCGCCAAGTGGTAGCAGAATATTTACAATTGCGCGAACAGCAGGGGGAGGTTTTGACCAGCCTTAGTCCACTGATGATTTCACACCATGCTTCATACAAGGGTTCACGCTTAAGTTATCACGGGATTTACTTTGCGATTGAGAAAATAGGTGAACTCGCTTGTGTTGAAGACTTGCACCCCCATGCTTTTCGTCACACCTATGCCACTGATTTACTGCTATTAGGTCTTGACCCCAGCCATGCTCGGAAGCTGACTGGGCATCAAAGTGAGAAGGCTTTTCGGCGCTATACCCTTCGCAGCGAACAAGAAGCGGCGATCGCTGCTTACTATCGCGCGATTGGTGAAGAGGAAGCAGAGTAGACTATGCCCAAGCCGTTAGATCCCAAATGTCAGCTATGCTCCAAATTACCAACAACTCAAGC
>NZ_JBGTFY010000017.1:0-2810 GCF_041747015.1 Nostoc sp. | reverse complement strand
AAAACCTCAGTAATCATTTCTCGTAAATAATCATTTTTTGTTTGACCATCATGTTTGTTATAAATGCGATAATTTACAGGTACAGACTTACCTGATAAATCCGTGTAATACAAGGTGATTAGCTGAATCCCTTTAACTGTACGATGATGTCTTCCTGAATAAATATAACCTAGTAATTCTGTAAGTTTTGGGTTACTATGAGGCTTGTCAATTACTGTATCATCTGCACTTAATGTGCCATCTACTAAATTGATATATGGCTTGACTTCATCAAATAAATCCCTTGGCTCATATCGCTCACGCAGCAAAAATCTGTTGACACTATCATGTGACAAATCTTCCATGATATCTGCCAAACGTGTGCAGCCTGGATATTTTGATTCTGCCAGTAGAAACAGAGTATAAGTGTTCAGATCACACTTGGCGGTCGATGGCTTGGTTGTCGCTCTGATTGCCCATATCCTCAATAGAGACAGTGTAAATTATCCGTCTTTTCAGTCCCCTGCTGACTAGCGATCGCCTATTCTTTTCCGATTTCCCATAGTGCATTTATTGTCTTTCTTGTCAATGCGTAAGTTCTGCTACGGATTCTCTGGTAGTCTTTTTCAAAAATTAAATCTGATTCCTATATAAATATATTGATTATTTTGCTATGGGTAACAATCAAGGCTGCGATTATCAATCATTTTTTGGGCAATCTAAATATAGTCCCTTTTTCTGCTTAGTGAACCAATTGTTTAAGGAAGGAATATTTGATAAGAGCCAACTCCAGCCCATCTGATGCCAAAATGCATTCCTCGCGCAATTTGCTGATCCGATTTATTATTGGCGGTACTACTCTTATTGTGAGTATTTCTGCTTATTTTAGCTATGAAGCTGCTCGGAAAATAACCCTAGAAGAGTTGAGAGGAAGAGCTTTTTTAGAAGTACAAAGAGGGGTTGATGAAATTGAGGAGTGGTTGCATGTTCGCAAAGTGGAGGTGCAAACCCTTGCTCATACTTCAACTGTACGCTCCTTAGACTGGTCTGTAGCAAAACCCTATTTAAAGTCAGAAGTTGACCGGATCAATGAATTTTTCGTTTTCCAAACAGCTACCCTGGATGGTTCGTATTTTAATACTAAGGTTGGTCGGTCAAATAAGAATATTAAGGATCGAGACTACTTTCAAAAAGCACTAGCCGGAAAAAGCAACGTTTCCGATCCTTTTATCAGCCGTTCCACAGGCATTTCTTTAATTGCGATCGCCACCCCAATATGGTCAAATTCTTCTAAGAGTCGTTCACCAATTGGTGTCTTCAACGGCAACGTTAAGGTCGATCACATTGCTAAAGTTGTCAACTCGCTGCGCTACGGCAAAAACAGCTATGCATTTGCTCTGAATTCTCAAGGAGAAGCGATCGCCCATCCTGACTCAGTAATCGACCACGGGGCGATCGCGGATTAAAACACAATGCATTTCAGCAAGTGAAGGAGTTGTGAGGAAAAAGCAGAGAAACTCCACCAGATTCAATCAAGGTAAATCAGCGGATATGAGCAATGGCGATTAAGCAACATTTATGACTTGTTCCTGAGAAGTATTGACTTCAGGCAGTAAAGAGGGAGCAGGATTACCATCACGTGCGGCACCCACTGCGTGAGTCATAAAATCCAAGACATTTTTACGTTGAGACTTTAGGGAAGTCACAACAGTTAACATTCGAGCAACAAAAGTACTACCCGCTTGAGTTTGAGAGCCAAAACTGGTACGTCGCCATATCACCGCAGGACGTATAGCTCTCTCAGCAGCATTATTTGTTGGTTCTACACCCTCAACAGTTACAAATAACCATAAAGCTGGTTCAACTTTTAAAATTTGGCGGCAAGTGCGAACAGTTTTTGCCAATGGCGTCTTTTCTGCCGAACCAATCTCACAATCGGCAGCCTCTTGTAGAGAGGATTTTAGGGAGTTGCGAATTTCTTGAACTAAAAGTTGGAACTCACAACGCTTTAATGTTCCATCTCTGACTCGATGCCAAAGTTCAAATAATTTCTCCTGCTGAAGAACCAATGCTGTTCCTAATTCTTTTGAGACTCCGGGACGCTCTGATATTTTGATGAATTCTCGTCTTAAGTGTGCCCAGCACAATTGCCGTTGCTCTAAACCTACCCAACTATATGCTCCATATCTATCTGAGTTTAAAATGCCGCGAAAATCATTACCCAGTAGATTGCGAGCTGCGTCGGAACAACGGGAAAGCGCAATTTGAAAGAACGTCACCAATGGCGTGACCGCAACCCACAACCAAGCTTTACTCTGTTTTGGGTTAGAACCATCAACATTACCTTGGTTAAAACTGGTTTCATCGGCTCCAACTACACGCGAGTTCTGAACGTATATTTTTGCTTCTTCAACCGCACTCTCTACCGCATTGCTTACTTCCAGCCTCAGATTGTTGACTGTACCCAAGGACATAGAAATTCCAAATAAATCTTGCATGGCACTTTGCACCATCCTCTGACTGTGGCGATACAGTCCACTCAATACCCCTACTATTGCCACAACTCTGACCCCATAGCCACTTGGGTCTACCTCCATAGGCAATGTTGCACGAGTTAAAGTGCCGCATTCTTTACACATCAGTTGGTGTAGGCGATGTTCTACGATTATTGGATTGATAGGGGGAATTTCTACTAAGCTGCTGCGCAGCTTGATTGTATAATGTGATATTAAGTAAAAAAGCTATCATCAGCTATATATGCCAGCAAAAAACCATCTTTATCAAGAGCAGAAGGAACGGCTATTAAAAACGTTAAAAGAACATGAAAATCC
>NZ_JBGTFY010000016.1:0-16856 GCF_041747015.1 Nostoc sp. | reverse complement strand
GAATAAGTCTCCAGAGCGAATCTAGAAGCCACACAGCTTACAAAATAGTAGTTTCGTCGCTTAGTTTCCCAATTTGCCCGGCGCTCGCCGACGAAAGTGCAAGGTTTTTGAACCTCTGGATGCTATAGTCTTGCACTTGCTCGGTGAAAAAATGCTCAAAACCCTTACCTAGACTATGTTTCACTTTTGTTCAGCAAGCCCTATATAGCCTGTTAATTTTGAATATGGCTAGTTCTCATAAATAGTTATTTACCAGCAATAATACTAACTTTATGATGATTTTTACATTATTCTAAGTGATTTATATCACCTATAATAATTAAAGCTATGCCATAATTTAGCAAATATTAGGTTTTATTCAAAGTCCAATAATTATTTAGAGGTAGAAAAATATTGCTTTTTAATCCTGAGCTGTGCCGTAACGAAAGCGAAGTTGAAAGCAAACTCATAGTGCAATATTTGCTACCGCAGCTAGGTTATACTCCTAACACCTGGCATCAAGAAGTTGCCGTTGGTAGCATCCGCTTAGATTTTTTAGCATTTGCCGCACAAGTGCTTCCCTTTGTTTTAGATGCCAACTCACCGCTAAGTGTCGTCATGGAGGCAAAGCATCCCAAGCAAAACTTAAATAATCATGTCCCTCGACTCAGGCATTATTTAACCAGTTTGAATGTCAGGCATGGATTGCTGACTAACGGCAAAGAAATTAGAATTTATCAAAAATTCCAGACTGATATTCAGTTAATATTTCAATGCTCTGGAAAGGAAGTTGAGATAAACATAGATAAAATTAAAGATTTAATTGGTAGAGAGAGTCTGAAAGAAGGACAGTTTGTAGATAAACCAGAAGTTCAAATAGAAAATAATTTAAATTTTGAAACAAAGAGGCAACATTCAATGAAAACGATTGCAATCTACCACAATAAAGGCGGCGTTGGTAAGACTACTGTTGCAGTCAATCTGGCAGCAGCATTACGTAAAAAAGGTAAAAGTGTACTTTTGATTGATATAGACTCACAGGCAAATACTACTTTTGCTACAGGATTAATCAAATTTCAATTTGAAGAAGATGATAATTTAAGAGAGCGAAACGTATACCATTTATTAGAATCAGGAGATTTCAACTTTATTCCAGAAATAGTGCGTACATCTGATTATTTCAACAATCCAGAAATTGATGTTATTCCTTCACATATCACATTGATTGAATATCAGGATAAACTGAATAAAATATTAGCTAGTAGGAGCAGGCTAGTAACAAAACTAAAAAGGGTAGAAATTAACTATGATATTGTAATTATTGATACTCCTCCCTCCAGAGATTTGTATGCGGAAGTTGCACTGATTGCTACTGATTACCTGATAATTCCATCCGATTTGAAACCATTTGCTAACCAAGGTTTACCAACGGTGAAAAATTTTATTAATCAAATTAATGAATCGAGAGAAATTATGGGTAAACCGCCTATTAGTATAATGGGCGTTCTTGCTTCTAAAATCTCAACAAATGCTAAATTTTTACAATACAATTTCCGCAAACAAAGAGAAGTGATTTCAGAGCGCTATCAACTGCCACTCATGGAAGCTGTAATTTATGACAGAACAGCGTTATCAGAATGTATGAATCAGACTATCCCATTTGGAGATTTAGAATATCCTGACCCTAAATCTATTATGAAATTTGCCGAATTAAAAACTTCTGCTCAAATTTCTGCCGAAGAATTTAATGTATTAGCAGATGAAGTTATCCAAAAAATGGGGGTTTATTAATGATTAATTTCTCTTTGGTAGATGTAAAAAGTATTACTTCTAGTGAACCTCGATCAAATTTTTCAGAGGCTAATTTAGAAAACCTTGCAGATATAATTATAGAAAGTGGAGGAATTATCAGACCATTAGTTGTGAAAATGATAGGAGTTGAGAGCTATACGGTAGTTGATGGACATTTTGAATATTATGCTGCTGTCAGGGCACGAGAGAAAAATCCTCGGCAAGCTGAAATGGTTAATGCCTGTGTCATCGCCCCAAAATTAGAGGATTTAGTAGTAAAGCAAGTTGCAACTATCAAAGGAATTGATTCTTCTGGGAAACCAGTAACACCACAGACTGAAACAACAAAGTTAGAACCACGTCTGACAAATTTGGAATTACGTCTTGAGAAGCAATTCAATGAATTGAAGTCAGAATTTATACAAGAAAGACAGAGAATAGATAGTCAGTTCAAGCAACTTGAAAACCTTATTCCTCAGAAGGTTGAACATAGTAATCCACTCAGTTTATTGAACTCTTTGGATAAAGACGAGTTATCTATAAAGTTACAACGCGCTAGAATTCCTGGGGCGGAAAAACTTGCCAAAGCTATAGAAGATGCTCGACATAAGAAGCCAAAGCAAGAATTTGAAGATTACCGTGATGTAGTAAAATCTGTTAAAGACTTAGGTGAAAAAAGAATTTTGACTATTATTGATCAATGGTCAAGAAGTTAGTAATTAGTAAAATAAGTTCTTCGCGGTGTAAAAACTTTAGATAATTTTCTTTGCGCCTTTGCGCCTTTGCGTGAGACATTTCCACATTAACCCCGCACCTGTCGCAGGGCATTAAACGCCTTACCTCGCAACCCAACTGGTAACAAAGATAACCCTAAACCAGTCCAAGCTTTAGGAGTCGAAAAAGACTTTCCCGCCAAAACTAGCTCTCTACCTTTTTGCGTTTCACCCTTTTCTATTAAACGCAAACCTAATAATAATTGCGTTTCAGTTAGACGATTTTTTCTGATTGCCTCTATTTTCTCAGACTCAAACTTATAATTTTCTAAATACCGCATTTTATCAAATAAATAAGGAATGGCTCGATTAATACCTTGCTGCTCTGCATGGTTGCGATATTCCATCAATAATTCTGGTAAATAATAGCCCTTTTTTCCAGCCAAAGCTAGACGCACAAATAAATCATTATCCTCACAATTTTGCAGATTTGGCTGCATATATCCTAGTTCTTGCAATGTTTTACGGCGAAATAATGTCGCCCCAACTTGAAAGCTTTGCTGAACAAATACAACTTCCAACAAATTATCTACAACACCTGCTGGTAAATTCTTCCTACCCCAGCGATGAGTATTTTCTTGAGTTTTTGCCTCATCCCGCACATTATCAATATCAATTATCCAATGGTCTGTACCAACAAAATCAATGCTAGAATCTTGAGTAAGAATAGCTGCGGTACTTGCGAGAAAATCGGGTGTTAGCCGATCATCATCATCAAATTTAATAAAATATTCACCAATAGCAGCATCAAAGCCCGATCGCATATTATTACTTTTACCAATATTATGCAGATGACGGATGTATTTAATCCGGTTGTCTGTGTACTTTGATATTAACTCAGGGGTGCGATCGCTAGAGCCGTCATCACAGACAATTAGCTCAAAGTCTTGCTCAGACTGATTGAGTACACTGTCAATGGCATAAGGCAGTAGATGAACACGATTAAAAGTAGGAATGCAAACAGTAATTTTGGGCATACTATATACAATTAACTAAGGAATATTGAAAACCTTAAAGTGATATTAACTAACTTTCACCATAGTCTTAAAGTTAGGATAAAATTCTTTGAAGTTTTTTCCGAGATTTTTGAAGTAAACGATTCATTTGTGACATCACACTAGGGAGTTTTAACTGTTTTGGTTTTCGTTCTGGCTCTTTGAGAAATCGATAGTATAAAAATTCATCTCTATAATCAATATTGACATCTTCCCCTTGACATAAGCGAGTAAAATCACGAGCAGAATAGCTCATATAGTGAATGCGATGAATGGGTTTTAAGC
Source organism: Nostoc sp. (assembly GCF_041747015.1). Taxonomy (GTDB): domain Bacteria; phylum Cyanobacteriota; class Cyanobacteriia; order Cyanobacteriales; family Nostocaceae; genus Nostoc. Next base: position 13,033 of record NZ_JBGTFY010000016.1, on the reverse strand, counting down.
CATCTTGATTGTAAAGAACATTATTAATATTCACAAAGGGGTCTGCATTGGCACAGTTGCCTGTTCTATCTTCAAGATTAGGACTGAGGGTAAAGTTAAATATAGAGGGATCACCGAATAAAGTTACATAACTGAATAAACCAGAACTAGACCACCATGAATTGTTCCGAATCCATTCAAATTTGCCTTGTTCTATCCATTGCTCTTTGAGAATATCTAAATCTTTGCCACCAAAAAGTAACCGTTTAGAACCAAAAAAGCTATCACAATGGATTTTAGGACGCAAATCAGCCTCCGTTAGCTGCATTACACTCTCAATGACATCAAGGTTTAATTGTGTTTTTTCTCTAGGTTTAGCATGTTCCCAATCATTAAATACTAGATCATAAATATCCAGCTTTTCAAATATGTCATCAATTGGTTTCATGGCTAAACTATCAGCATCATAAAACACAAATCTGTCAAACTCGCCATTAAAAGCAGCAAATTTTCTATGTACAGAGCCTTTATACCATGCTGGACGAGTTAATTTAGATTCATTTGCCCTTGGATGAGTATCCCAAAGCTGATTTACAAAATTATCCCAGCGATGAATTGCTTCCCAATCTTCAAAAAGTGTGACATTTTTTCTAGACTTTAATTCTTGCTTAACCAGGTCTAATTGGTGATTATAAGGAATCACATAAACAGGAATATCTTCTCCAACATTGACTTCAATACTGTTTAGCAAAGCTACTAATTGATCATATACAGCATCATTAGCAAGCGTATAAATACCAAATGATTTCATCTAGCTAAATCCTCCTTAACTGAAAGACAATTTAGTGACACTTACATACTGCCTTACATTTTCTTGTAAAAACAATAGCTTGTGCGGAACTATACAGTAAAGTTAACACCGCAGTCACTCAATGGGCAACTAATACCGTTTGTAATGACGCTCTCTAGGAGACAGTGCGCGTGGCTTGCTTCCCCGTAGGAGTAAGGTAATTCATATAACGCAAGCCTTTCATGCTTACTGAGCTTGACTTGGCGCAGCCTCTCGTAGAAAAGTATTAATTTAAAATTTGTGGTTACTCAAGCCATGCTGTACTAGCTTTTTGTTTGCTTTGATTTATGAGGATTTTACAAATAAAATATTAAGGGATACTTATGATGACATATAACTTGGAATGAGGTCATGGTGTATGTGTCACATTTAATTCATTACTTGTATGAACATCTTAATGCTATCTTCCACCTTTCCCTACCCGCCAACGCGCGGGGGAACCCAAGTAAGGACATTTAATTTACTTAAGTACCTAAGTCAACGTCATAGTGTTACCCTCGTGGCCCAACGCGATGGCGATGTTACAGACACAGAAGTAGCAGAATTACGCGATTGTGTGGATCATCTAGCAGTTTTTGAACGTCCGCCAGATTCTGGAAGCAGCGCCGGAATATTAAAGAAAATACAGCGTTTTGGTATATTTTTGCAACAGGGTACACCGCCAAGTGTACTCAACCGCTACTCAGTTGAGATGCAAACGTGGGTTAATAACTGGGTAGAAGCAGGGAAATGTGATGTGATTACTTGCGAACATAGCGTCAATGAAATTTATGTGCAATCGCATTTTCAGAAACAGTTAAAAACCATAGTTAATGTTCATAGTTCTGTTTACGCTACTTGTCGTAACCAACTAGCAACAGGAATTTCTGAAAATTCCATTAGAGACAAAATTAATTTACCACTTTTGCGCCGTTATGAGCAAAACTACTGTGCTAAATTTTCGGCAATTGTAGTGACAACCGAAGAAGATAAAATCCAACTACAAGAATTTAACCCCAAAAGTGAAATTACAGTTATTTCAAATGGCGTAGATTTAGTTTCTTTCCCCAACCGTACCACCGATCCAGAAGGACATCGCTTAATTTTTATTGGTGCAATGGATAATTTAGCAAATATTGATGCTGTCTGCTTTTTCAGCAACGAAGTCTTGCCAGAAATCCAAAAACTTTATCCTGATACAACTTTCGATGTTGTTGGTTCTCGCCCGACATCAGAAGTTTTAGCACTTGATAAAAAACCAGGAATTAATGTAACTGGGCGTGTGCTTTCGATGGTAGAATATTTACATAAAGCAACCATCTGTGTCGTACCCATGCGAACTGGGTTTGGCATTAAAAATAAAACTCTAGAGGCGATGGCAGCTGGTATACCTGTGGTGGGAAGCGATCGCGGTTTAGAAGGATTAAGCGTAGATGGTGCTAGCATATCATTACGGGCATTACGAGCGAATAAACCGACGGAGTACGTTACTGCAATTAGTCAACTATTTGATCATCCACATCTGCGTTCCGAATTGTCTGACAACGGCAGACAACTTGTAGAAACAGTATTTACCTGGGATATTGCTGGTAAAAGCTATGAACAAGTTTGTCTTGGGAGAGAGTAATAAACAATTCAAAATTCAAAACCCATTAATTTTGTTGTTAGGCGAAGTCAGCCAAGGGCATATATTTTTGGTTGGGTGCTAAAAGCATCTTAAGCACCAACCATTAAGATATTGTCGAATTTGCAAGCAGCCAAGCTTTCTGCGTCCATGCGTTCTTAAAAAAGCCAACCACTGGCACTTGTAATTCAAATGAATGGGGTGGTGACTGTAGCAACAAGGGCGAACCTTTGTCATGGGCTTCAACTAAGCTAACTATCCAGGGTAGAAAGTCTAAAATTTCTTTTGGCAATACAGTTAACTCAAAGTCCCACACCAAATTAAGACCTTGGCATACTTGTCCCTTTTTTGACATTATGATTCTACCAGCACTCTTATTGATGGCCAGTCGAAGAATGAATGGGCGGAATGGAACAAATTCGTCAGGGGCTGTGTAAGCGTAAACATTTACATAGTTTAGTCGCTGCCTATGATCCATCCAAGATGCGATCGGGGAATTACTACTATATGATGTACCAGTTATCATCACCGGCATATTCATTGCAGCAGCAAAGTCAGAGTAGAACTCACGCCTTAATTCGTTAACAATATTTTTGGCTTCTGGATTCATAGTTGCTACATCTGTTCAGAAAACGATACCTACGGTAAGCTACGCTAACACATGGCTTTATAAGAGACAATTATTAACTACGGAAACTTCTCTTACGTTGTTTGTGCTTGGCGATCGCTTTGCGTTTACGCTTTTGTATGGGTGTTTCAAAGTGACGATTCTTCTTGATATCTGGAAAAATTCCCGCCTTGGATACTTCTCGCTTAAATCGACGTAAGGCTGATTCAATCCCTTCATTTTCGCCTAAGATTATTTGGGTCATATCTATATTCCTACTAAATTGACTTAAACTTGTGGTTGCATAATTATAAACACTCCAGTCAAGTTGAGCGCAAAAAAAAAGCAGACGCCTTGTCTGCCCTCAAGACCTTAGAGTTAAATTCTCGGTTCTAGACCTTAATAGCGTCGAGAATATCCTCCTCCACTTTCATTGCTATTTCCCCGTCTATCACCAGAGGAACCGCCGTCTATCTTGGGTTTAGCTTTGTTAACTTTTAAGCTCCGACCCATCCACTCAGCGTTATCAAGAGCCTCAATCGCTGCTGTTTCTTCAGCGTCTGATTCCATTTCTACAAAGCCGAAACCTCTTACCCAACCTGTTTCTCGGTCGATAGGCAATTGAACATTTTTTACAGTTCTGTATTCTGCAAAAACTTGCCTGAGGTCATCTTCTTTAACCTCATAAGATAGGTTCCGCACGTAAATTGACATAGGATGTCTCCAGAATCAGGTGGTGTAGAGATTTATATCCGCAGAGGTCTGTAATACAAGTATATATAAGAACAAACTGCACAGCCGAATTGAATCTTCCATGCAAATTTTAACATAAATTCAGAGGTTATGTTCGTTAGCAACACTATGCTTGTTTGTTGAACGAAATACAAAGGATAGTTAGCAAAACTTGTCTAAAACCAACTTTACGAGCGATCGCTACGAAGACTTACAGTAAATCAAGAGTTTAAAACCAGGAGTGTTTTGTCTGTGTTACAGGAACTTCTAAAAAAAGCAAGAGCGAGCGGAAAGTTTTAAGTATCAATTAAAACTTGAGTTGTCTGTTTATAGCCACACTCAAATAACAATATTTGTGTTGACAGAAAGTGCACCAGACACTCACGATCCTTGATCCAATTCCAGGCTTTTTGAAGCAAAGATTATCCTGATTTTTGTAAGAGTCTCCAGTCCCCAGTTCAAACTTTTCCAGTTGATGATTTTCTATATGTGAAAATTCAGGTACAGATGTAACGTAAAATTAATTTGCATCTGGCATTTGCTAACCCCTTGACGCCCATGTATTGCGACTACCTCATCCAAATCCTGACTGCCCGTGTGTACGATGTTGCCCAGGAAACGCCATTGGAATTTGCGCCAAATTTGTCCGCACGGTTGAATAATCAACTCCTCCTGAAACGTGAGGATATGCAGTCAGTATTTTCCTTTAAACTGCGGGGAGCTTACAATAAGATGGTGCAACTGCCACCAGATATATTAGCACAGGGTGTAATCGCAGCGTCTGCGGGGAACCATGCTCAGGGGGTTGCCCTTGCAGCTCAACGCTTGGGAACCAGAGCGATTATCGTTATGCCAATAACCACGCCCCAAGTCAAAGTAGACGCAGTTAGAATGAGGGGCGGAGCAGTCGTGTTACATGGAAACACCTACGATGATGCTTATAGCTATGCCCGTGAATTAGAAGTAGAAAAAGGGTTGACCTTTATTCATCCCTTCGATGATCCCTATGTAATTGCTGGACAGGGAACGATTGGCATGGAACTTCTCCGGCAATATCAGCAACCCATCCATGCGATTTTTGTAGCAATTGGAGGAGGCGGATTAATTTCTGGGATTGGAGCTTATGTGAAACGGTTGCGTCCCGAAATTAAAATTATTGGTGTTGAGCCAGTAGATGCTGATGCTATGTATCAATCGTTAAAAGCCGGACATCGGGTGCGCTTGTCTCAAGTGGGGTTATTTGCTGATGGTGTAGCGGTGCGGGAAGTAGGTAAAGAAACCTTCCGTTTGTGTCAGCAGTATGTAGATGAAATTATTCTGGTGGATACAGACGATACTTGCGCTGCGATTAAAGACGTGTTTGAGGATACGCGCTCCATTTTAGAACCAGCAGGTGCATTAGCGATCGCAGCGGCCAAAGCTTATGTAGAACGAGAACAAATCGAGGGACAAACCTTAATTGCTGTGGCCTGCGGTGCAAACATGAACTTTGATCGCCTCCGCTTTGTAGCAGAACGAGCAGAGTTGGGCGAACGCCGCGAAGCGATATTTGCAGTCACAATTCCCGAAGAACGGGGTAGCCTCCGCCAGTTTTGTGAATGTATTGGCGAACGTAATCTTACCGAGTTTAATTATCGCATTGCCGATGAAAAAACAGCCCATATTTTTGTCGGTGTGCAAATTCAAAACCGTGCCGATGCTGCAAAGATGGTAGAAACCTTTGAAGCTCATGGATTTAAAACTCTTGATTTAACGGATGACGAGCTAACCAAATTACATCTACGGCACATGGTGGGTGGGCGCTCTTCCCTTGCCCACAATGAATTGCTCTACCGTTTTGAGTTTCCCGAACGTCCCGGCGCATTGATGAAGTTTGTAGCTTCCATGAGTCCCGACTGGAATATAAGTCTCTTTCACTACCGCAACAACGGTGCAGACTACGGGCGAATCGTTGTCGGCATTCAAGTTGCTCCCCACGAGATGCAAGAGTGGCAAGGTTTTCTCGATGCTCTTGGCTATCGCTATTGGGATGAAAACAAGAATCCGGCATACAAGCTGTTTTTGGGATAAGTGGGGATTGAAGAAGGGAATAGGGAATAGGGAATAGGTGACAGGGTATAAATTATTTCTTATCACCTGTCACCTGTCACTTAATCCCAATGCCCAATTCAGTGAGAACTACCCTTCAATATCAGATTCGAGTCCCAGGTATAGAAGCCGATTTGGTCAGGAACCCTAGAAAATCTCCCTGTACGATGGCCTCTAGATAATTCATTCAGCACCTTATTTTTGATTTCTCTAACTTGTTGAGAATCTAGTTCTCCATAAATTCCGGCGATTACCTCAGCGACGCTAAAAACTTTACCTGAATTTTGTTCTAAAAGAGAGGTGAGGGCATCAATCAAGAATTGACCCTCAAAGAATTTGAGCATCGGTACTGTTTTTGTCGGGAGTACAAAAGGTTTCTTCTTTTTACTTCTGATGCTCTTAGAAGCATTATTGCTATTGGTTACGGCTACCAAACTTAAATCCAGAGTATAACAACCTGGCTCTTCGAGAATATTTACCCAGTAATTCCTTTCTTTGCCTTGGGTGAGGGAAGATTGAACCCTACTTTTAACTACTTTGAAGAGATTGGAATCTAACTCTCCATAAAGCGATCGCACAATGAAATCAATATGACACATAGTGCCTATCTGCTCTTGCAATAGCTGTTTTATGGCTTCCATTCGAGAAAGAGCTTGATATTGGGGTAGCATCGGGATTTCTGCCACCCTCGTTGAACTATTATCGTTCTCTGAGAATGTCTCTATATCTAGGAATGTAGTTGAAAGTTGACTCTCTTTTGTATCAATAGCAGCAGAAAAAGAATTATCTATCTCAACTTTGTCTGGGTCTGTGAGTTCCGATCCTAGAGACTTCACTAAGTTGATTTCGTCAATGTGATCACGGGCTGATAAAAACCTCAAAGAGCTTTCTTGGGAAACATTTGGGTTTTCATCAGTCGGCGTTAGTCTTGATGTCTGCTTGTTGACATCTGAAAAAGACCAGTTAGACAACAACGCTTCTACATGATCGAGTTGCGATCGCGCCTGCACGAATAGGCGTTCGTACTCTTCTGTGAGGCGAGCATAATAGTCTCGTAGTTCCATCAGTGGCGAGAGAAAAGTACCCGGAGGTGGTTGTAATTGTTCTTTTGGAGTCATAAGGCTGCAATTAATTTAAATTGATATCACTTTGATAAGACATTGCTCTGGGTTTTGCTTTGTCAGATGTCGGCTGAGATTTCCTAGACGCTTGAGGAGGGCGACATCTCTCGCAATATAAGGGTCGAGGTCCGAAAGTCTCGCGTTTCGTAGCTTCGTTGCACTCTTTACAGACAAAGTTGAAAACACGAGTGTGAATCTGTCTTTTATGCGCTCTGACAGTATATTCTCTAACATCAATGAGTTTACTTGCCATAATCAGGAATTTTGAATTGCTGTCTGATCAATGTTCTATCAATATAGCTATTCAAGCAAATGAAACTGCATCAGTGTGTGTTTATGTAGAAGTTTTATTCTAATCTGTCAGTTTTACCAACCACAAGTGCAGATGTTGCTTGGCAGCATTCGTAAGAGGTAGCCATTAACTATCCTCTCAAGATATAGTTGGTGACGAGCAAACACTATCACCATTCCTATAGTGCTTGATTAGCCAATCCCTAAATCTGTACCACTACCAGAGCCAGAGCTACCATTACCTGTTAGGATTGCACTACCACCACCGCCGTCAGAATTGTTGCTCCTCAAAGCCTCAACAGCAGCCATTAACGGTAACTCAATATTCTGGGCTCTTAACTTGATATTAGTCCTGTAGACTGGCTGTAGCTGCCATCAGCCCCCAGAAAACACCAAAACGAACTTTAGTCGCACGAGAAACTGCAAAGTTAGCGGATGTGAGTAAGCCGTGAAATTCATTTTGGGTGTAACACTGCTGGTATGCTGGATCAAAAATCTTCAGTGTTATGTCAAGAACTTTGCAAAATAAATAATCTTTACACCAATCTATAATTACAACTTTGCCATCAGGCTTTAGAACACGCTTCATTTCTATTAATGCTGCTAATGGATCATCAAAGTAATGGAATGAATTAGCAGACACAATCACATCAAAGCTATTGTTATCAAATGGCAACGCCGATGCACTAGCTGTATAAAATAAAACTTGAGTATAAACGCTACATTTCTGTTTAGCGATCGCCAGCATTTTATCTGAAATATCTACTCCGACAATGCTTTGCGTTGAATTCTCAGTTAGCAGCAGCCTTTCAAATTCACCTGTTCCGCAAGCAACATCGAGTACAATATCCAGTGGTGATATCTCTGCCCAGGTTTTAAGAAAAGAGAGTGTATCCGCGATATAGCTTTTCCAGCGTTGATCGTACACAGATGCTAGATGGTCGTACTGTTTGCGAACGGTGGTTTCGATCATGCTGGTTCTCGTAATTATCAGAATTGGGCATGGGGCATTGGGCATGGGGCATTAGAAAACTCTTCCCCACTCCCTTCTCCCCACTCCCTTAAGCTATGGTCACATCTGGCGACAAGTAAACATCCTGAATGGTGTGAAATAGCTTTACACCTTCCTCAAAAGGACGCTGGAAGGTCTTTCGCCCAGAAATTAATCCTGTGCCGCCAGCCCGTTTGTTAATTACAGCGGTGCGAACTGCTTCTGCAAAGTCATTTTTACCAGTCGCCCCACCAGAATTAATCAGCCCCACACGCCCAGAGTAGCAATTCAGTACTTGGTAACGAGTTAAATCAATTGGGTGGTCAGTTGTCAATTCTGTGTAAACGCGCTCATCGGTTTTGCCGTAATTCTTACCAGTGGCTTTGACAACTGCACCGTAACCATTGTTATTTTCGGGTAACTTTTGTTTAATAATATCGGCTTCAATGGTAACGCCCAAATGATTCGCCTGTCCGGTGAGATCAGCAGCAAGATGGTAATCTTTATCTTGTTTAAAAGCGTTGTTCCGCAGATAACACCAGAGAATTGTTACCATACCCAGTTCATGGGCGCGTTTAAAAGCTTGGCTGATTTCCTGAATTTGTCTGGTAGACTGGTCTGAACCAAAGTAAATTGTCGCACCCACCGCCGCCGCCCCCAAATTCCAAGCTTGTTCGACATCAGCAAACAATACCTGGTCAAATTGATTAGGGAAAGTCAACAATTCGTTATGATTTATTTTGACAATAAAGGGAATTTTGTGGGCATATTTCCGTGATACGATACCTAATGCTCCCAAAGTGGTAGCAACAGCATTGCAACCTGCGGCGATCGCTAATCTCACAATATTTTCTGGGTCAAAGTAAATCGGATTGGGTGCAAAAGACGCACCTGCCGAATGTTCGATCCCTTGGTCTACCGGTAGAATAGACAAATAGCCTGTGTTTGCCAAACGACCAGTAGAATAAAGTAGCTGGAGATTACGCAATACTTGAGGGTTGCGATCGCTCTTTAGCCAGATTCGATCTACAAAGTCTGGGCCTGGTAAATGTAACAAATCCTGAGAAACTTTTGCTTTATGGGTAAGCAGGTCTTCTGCCTCTTTACCTAGCAATGACTCGATATAATTAGCTTCTATGAGCGTTGTCGTCATAGTATTTTCCTCAACAATTGAGCAAATGACTTTGCCTTTAAGATAACATTTATAATATTTCTAACCTGGTTGTGCGGTAGGGCAAACGCATCTAAATATTAAAGATAGATAATCAAAGTGGGATTCCCCAACACTCCACCACACGGTACTTTCAGAGAATTTGTTATTTATTTGTGTAATTAATTCTGTACGGTTACTTACCATCGGCTCTAAATTCTGATTCTGGTAGCCAGTGCCAAGCATCTAAAATTCGATTTGCATACTTGAAAACTGTTCGTTCTGTTGTTCCTAGCAGTTCGGCTAGTTTCTTGGCGGTTAGTGGTGAATGGTCGATGGTGAATGGTGTTCGGTCGGTGTCTGGTTCGGTGAATGGGCAGTCTATAACTTCAATTTCTTGGTACATAAGCGTTTTAGCTGTTTTCAGTGTCCAGTGATGTTGTTCACTGAACCCACTATAGCAACCATAGCAACCAGTGGATATAGTGGAGTTGCTTGACATAGTTATATTTATATGCTCATAGGATAAGATTGCCGTATAGGTCAAGTAGTTACTCTACTGGACATAGTGGATACACTGGAGATATATTAATGGGTAAAAAAGATATGGCAGAAATTAGGGTATTTGTCCCTCCTGAGTTGCGCCAAAGGTTCAAAGGCAAGTGTGTCACTCAAGGTAAAACCATGAGTGATGTTATAGCGGCTTTTATGGAAAACTATGCAAAAGATGATTCCAAGGAAGGCAAGGAAGCATCATGACAGAAGCACAAATCCAAGATATTTACTCACGCTTAGATAGCCTTACAACTGAGGTCAATTCTCTCAAAACACAAATTGGCGTAGTAGGTACAACACAATATGCAGTAGTACAAATTCTTGATCGACTAGAGCGAATTGAAGAAACTACTAACAATAACTTTGCCCAAGTCACCCAAAGATTTGAGCGCATAGAAGGGCGATTAGAGCGATTCGAGGCAAACACAAACAGAACCTTAGCTAGTCACACAGTACTTTTAGAAGAAGTTTTGCAGATACTGCGCGATCGCAATGGTGGGAGTGGCTTAACCTATTCTTAACCAATTACTCCACTTTTCCACTTGACCTTGATTATGCAAGTGCGATCGCTTTAATCTTAAGCAGTAATCAGCAAAAAAAATGCCAGTCACAAAGCCCCTAGATTTTTGAGTGCGATCGCGGATTAATCCACATAAGCACAAAGAAACGTCTGATAAACGTTTCGCCCCAAGACTATGCCAACCAGCAAGTCAGTTATATATTTATCTATTTCCAGCTTACCGATTAACCTGTTAAATCGCAAAAATTAAAAAGCTAAAGGCTGTCCACCACTACACCCGGATTTCTCACGAAATCGGAAGAAAGCGGAGTTAAAAAACTGCTAGAATGTATATACAGCAAGTCTTTTAGTAATTATAAACCATGACTCAACCCGCAACGCGATCGCTCCCAAAACACTTCAAATTTGAACAGCCAAAGTCACCCCCAGTCGTAGTTAATTTCAAAGGGGGACAGGTAACATCCGATGCTGGTTTAAGCTTAATTGCGGAACTAGACCGAAAACTGCAAATAACATCACAGTTAGCAAGATGTTTCCAAGATTACCGTTCGTCAAATAGAATTGACCATTCGATAGAAAACTTAATTGCACAACGGATATATGGCTTAGTCATGGGATACGAAGATTTGAACGACGATGAAGAATTGCGTCATGATCCAATGTTTGCTCTAGCATGACAAAAAAGGGAAATCTTTATGATGAGGTAGAAAAACTATTTAAGTCAGGGATAAATACAGGTTTTGAGGGGATTGAGCATAGCGCATATAAAACAGCGCAAACCTCTCGCGTCACGGTTTCCGTGCGGGAGAGTTTGCAAGACAGATGAAATAGGGCATTATTTTATTTATTTTATTTATCATCCCATCAACTTTTACAATTATCTATGTCATTTTGAAATCTCTCTTAGTTTTTATTAGTAAATAAGGTGCGTTTCCCCTGGGTTGTGCGGACATTAACAAAAGGAAACCTTCTTACAGTGCTGGTTCACCAGTCTCACAGAATTCTGACTCCTGAATTCTATTTTTTAAAAAGATTCATCCTTGACATGGTTCTTTTTATTCTTTGCTTGCTCAATTTCCTTTGCCAAAAAGAAATTCAGAATTGTTCGTAGGGCAATGATAGCAGCTAGTTTACCAATTTCGTCCCAAGTTGGAGCGATCGTGCTACGTAAAATGTCAGCAGCCAATGCAAACTCAAGGGCAAGAACTAGCCACATACCCAACGTCAGCCGAATTTCCTCTTTAGCCTCGTTCAGCTTTTTACGGCGGCAGAAGAAAAAAACCAGGATCTTAACTGTGGCTTCTAAGACAGCGATACCAATGATAATGCCAGTGAAGATATCAACTGCTGTAGCAAGTACAGTCGTCGAATTCGTGACGAAAGCTTCCATATAGTTTATTTCACGGGTTCAAACAGTCAAAGCCTACACGCAAAATATTGGCGATACTTGGCGTTGTTATAAGGATAGAGGAAATGGTAAATTATACCTATCACCTATTTCTTCTACACCTCAGTTTCAATTTGACAATGAAGACCCTACTTGTCTAAGTTTTGAGTAGTAGCATCTTCTAAATTATTTAGTTTGTCAGAATTGTTTGTTGAGTTAGAGGATTTGTCATAAAAACCACCTACCTCTGCTAAAGTATAGAGGGGTCTGGCTTTAACTTCTTCGTAGATGCGCCCCACATATTCGCCTAAGATACCAACACTGACTAACTGCACAGATCCGAGAAAGAAAATTGACATCAAAATAATCGTAAACCCGGTTAAAGGCGAATGGGGGAGAAAAAGACGCCAATACAAGACTAATAAAGCCATGATGATTGCTGCCGCCGCTGCTATTAACCCTAAGTAGGTTGATAACCGCAGTGGCACTTTTGAAAAGGAGACTAGACCATTGATGGCAAGCGCCAAGGATTTGCTAAAAGTGTATTTAACTTCCCCAGCAAAGCGAGATCTGCGCTCGAACTGAATTGCTGTTTGCTGAAAGCCAACCCAAGAACGCAAACCACGAATATAGCGGGCACGTTCTGGCATAGAATTAAGAATATCTACGATCTGCCGATCCATTAAACAAAAATCACCAGTATCAGTAGGAATGTCTACATCTGCAAGTTTCTTGAGGACGCGATAAAAAAAGTAGGCAGTAAAACGCTTAAACCATCCTTCCTTGAGGCGTTGAGTGCGTTGAGCGTAGACGACCTGATAGCCCTGTCGCCATTTTTCAACCATGTCGGGAATTAGTTCTGGGGGATCTTGTAAGTCAGCATCAAGGATGACGATAACTTGACCCCGGACAAAATTGAGACCAGCAGTAACTGCAATTTGATGCCCAAAGTTACGAGCAAAGCTTAGGTAGCAAATGCGTGGGTCTTTTTGATGGAGGTCTCGTAGGAGTTGGAGGGAGCGATCGCGGCTACCATCGTTGATTAAAACTAATTCTACAAGGCCATCCATCCGGTTCATTACTGCACTCACTCTGCGGTACAATTCTGGAATAATTTCTTCCTCGTTATAGATGGGAATAATAAATGAATACTTTGGTA
>NZ_JBGTFY010000015.1:0-44821 GCF_041747015.1 Nostoc sp. | reverse complement strand
ATCGGGTCAGTAATTTGGTAAAAAACACTGATTCCTTGTGGCTGACGAGTGACTATACCTGCTTGCATCAATACTTTCAGATGCTTGGAAACATTGGCCTGTCCCAATCCGGTTTCTTGGATAATCTCCGTCACATTTTTCGCTCCTAACTTGAGACAACACAAAACTTGCAGCCGACTCACTTCTGACAACACTTTAAAATATTCAGCCACGGGAGCAAGGGTTTGAGGCGAGGATTCTAACATACAGACTTAAATATTACATCTTTCTATATATGCTTACTATTATATTACTAGATAGTAATATGGTAAATAGAGTTAAGAGCTAAGAGCTAAGACAGCAATGGAAAACGTCAAAAAGATTAACGATGAATTAACAGTAGCAGGACAGGTAACACTGGAGCAGTTACAGCAGGCGGTGAGTGAAGGTTACAAGTCTGTACTTAACTTGCGATCGCCTGATGAACAAGGTTTTATCAGCAATGAACAGCAACAAGCACAAGCTTTAGGGCTGCACTACGTCAATATTCCGGTCAAGCCAAACGAGATTAACGATGAACTGACGACAGAGGTACTTAAGCAAATTGATGAACTACCCAAACCGACTTTAATCCATTGTGCCAGTGGTATGCGTGCGGGTGCAATGGGATTTATGAACGTGGCGACAAGGCAGGGATTAACAGCACAACAAGCGTTTAAAAAAGCAGAAGCAGTTGGCTTTGATTGTAGCGCTCATCCACAAATGAAGCAGTTTTTCGAGGATTACGTTTCCAAGCATTCAAAAACTAGTTGAGTTTCTTCAAGGAGAAAGCATCATGGCATTGGTTTTAGAGCAAATTAATGTAGAAGGATTAGCACACCTGTCTTATTTAGTGGGTGACGATAAAGCAGGTGTAGTAGCTGTCATCGATCCTCGCCGGGATGTGGACATTTATCTACAAAGGGCGCGAGAGCTTGGTGTGAGAATTACTCATATTATTGAGACACACATCCATGCCGATTTTGTCTCCGGTTCTCATGAACTCAAAGCCCGTACTGGCGCACCTATTTATGGTGGTAAGAGTAAAGATTATCAGTTTGAGTTGCACCAAGTGAGTGAAGGCGATGAGTTACAACTTGGCAATGTTACCCTTCGCGGATTACACACACCCGGACATACATCTGAACACCTCTCATTACTTATTTTAGATTCAAAGCAAGGTAAAGAGCCGTTTGGTATATTTACTGGCGATACTCTGTTCAACTTAGATGTAGGTCGTCCTGATCTAGTCGGCTCTGGAACCGAAAAGCAACTAGCAGCACAACTCTACCATTCTTTATTTGATAAGTTAGTATCGCTAGGCGATCGCATGGAAATTTACCCTTGTCATGGTGCGGGTTCATCTTGCGGTAAATCAATAGGCGATCGCAGACAAAGCACCATCGGCAACGAGAAGATTTTTAATCCAGCATTGAAGCAACGTACTGAAGAAGAGTTTGTCAAGTGGATACTGAGTGATATGCCAGAACCACCTACACACTACCCATGCCTGAAGAAAGTAAATGCTCTTGGTGCTAGAGTTATGGGTTGTGTACCAACCTTGCCGCCGCTATCACCTGAGCAATTCCAAAAGCTGATGGCAGACTCTAACACCATCATCATTGATACTCGCTCAATTCTCGCTTTCGGAGGTGGACACATTCCAGGAGCAATTAACATTGCCCTGCGTCCTGAATTTCCCAACTGGGTTGGCTGGATGATTGACCCAGAAAAGACCTTGCTGCTAGTAGTAGAGAGTGAGCGTGACTTATCTGTTGTGACTGAACAGTTGTTCAGGATTGGTTATGACAACTTCGGTGGCTATCTGCATGATGGAATGACAAGTTGGCAGAATGCAAGTTTGCCACTTAAACACATTGGTGAGTGGACAGTGCAGGAATTGAATCAACATAAAGATAAGCCTAACGTAACTGCGCTAGATGTGCGGAGTGACAGTGAATACGAGAAAGGACACGTACCTGGTGCTAAAAACATCTATTTGCCTCATCTAGAAAAGCATTTGGATGAGTTGGATAAAAGTCAGGCGATCGCTACCTATTGTGGTACAGGCTATCGAGCATCCATTGCTGCCAGTTTGTTACAAAAGCACGGTTTTGAGAACGTGATTAATATTCCTGGCTCTTGGACGGCATGGAAAGCTGCCTCTTTACCAGTGCAGCAAGCAGAGAAAGTCAAATAGTTACAAAGGTTTATACAAGCTGGGAGCCAATGTGGATGTTTTTAAGAAGGTACTGAGAATTGAAGGCATCTACATCCACAGCTAATTGAAGTTTTCCTACTGTCGCAGGACAAAACACTATGTTATTCAGACAATTATTTGACAAAGAAACAAGCACTTATACTTATCTACTTGCAGATCAACAGACTCAAGAAGCTATTTTGGTAGATCCGGTGCTGGAGCAAGTCGAACGTGATTTAAAACTACTTACAGAATTAGGGTTATCTCTGCGTTACTGCTTAGAGACCCACATCCATGCAGATCATATTACAGGTACAGCCAAATTGCGGGAAATGACCGATTGTTTGGGGATTGTTCCCGATAAAGCTCAAGCCAGTTGTGCGGATCGGCATATTAAAGATGGAGAAATTCTACAACTGGCAAGCATGACAATTAAGGTGATCGCCACACCAGGTCATACAGATAGCCACATGGCGTATTTAGTTAATCAAGATCGAGTTTTAACCGGAGATGCCTTGTTTATTCGCGGCTGTGGACGAACTGACTTTCAAAGTGGTAATGCGGGAACTTTGTTTGACTCAGTGACACAAAAACTATTTACTTTACCAGATGAAACTTTAGTATATCCTGGGCATGACTATCGTGGACAGACAGTATCTACCATTGGCGAAGAAAAACGCTGGAATCTCAGATTTGTCGGGCGCGATCGCCAAAACTTCATTGAGTTCATGGATAGTTTAGATTTACCTGAACCACAAAAAATGATGGAAGCAGTTCCCGCCAATGAGCGTTGCGGTAATTTACTGTTTACCAGTTAAAGTCCTCTAATCAATTCCATAATTTATGATTGCCTGGATATTCGGTCATTTTCTCGCAATTTGTATAGGCATCAGCTTAGGCTTAATTGGCGGTGGCGGTTCGGTTTTAGCAGTACCGATTTTAGTTTATGTCATGGGGGTAACACCGAAACCTGCGATCGCCATGACTTTATTTATTGTGGGATGGGTAAGTCTCATTGGTGTCATTCCCCATTGGCAGCAAGGAAATGTCAATTTAAAAACCGCTTTCATGTTTGGCTCTGCCACAATGTTAGGAGCTTATATCGGAGCTAAATTTGCGGCATTACCTTTTATTACTGGCACAATCCAGATGATTCTGTTTGCCTTCATCATGCTATTGGCAGCAGGATTTATGATTCAGAAAAGTTCTAAACCAGTTCAAAAAGTTGCTGCGACTGAGTTGGATTTAAGCTTGTATCCCAAACCAATATGTAAATACTGTTGGCTTTGGATGCTGAGTGAAGGTTTAGGTGTAGGTTTACTAACTGGATTAGTTGGAGTTGGTGGCGGATTTGCGATTGTTCCTGCCTTAGTTTTGTTGGGAAATACACCGATGAAGCAAGCAATCGGCACTTCTTTGTTAATTATTGCCATGAATTCTGTTTGATAAAGCAAGAGCAACATCATCAGAATTTGAGATCCTAGTTCGGTTACAAAAAAATTAGGAATTTTGTTTAAATTATTTAAATGTATCAACTTTACGATTTCTGACGAGCAGATGTTTCCTATGGTCGTCATTTAGCTGAGAAATTAGGCATTTCAACTACTATCTTTTTCTAGGAATTGCCACCCAAAAGGCTGTAAATTAATCCAGTTAGTACAATCAAAGTCACAATTATATAAGTCAAATCTCTTTGCCGCACAAAGGCAAACAGGGAAAATGCCACTCGTGCGATCGGTGTGGCAATTAATAGTAGTAATCCAAATTGGATGATACCACGACGACGACCTGCTAAAACTGCTGTTCCTACTCCCTCTAAAGAGCTAAAATCTGTGGGTTCTCCCCGAAAAAACTGGTAATTTGCAGGACTATTACCATAGCGAATCAAGTACAAAATTCCACCTACTAAAACTACAGTAGTAGCAGAAAGAACCCCAAATCTTAATAGGTTGCCAACAAACTGCTCAACTTGATGTTCGCTCCATTTGCGCCTGGGTTGAGACATTCTAAATCCCTCCCGTTAAACCTTTGTAGATCATCTCAATTGCCAGCCCCAAAATAACGAGGCTGAAGATATTTCGCAACAGTCCAATCCTTGCTCTTACCAGTACTCTTGCTCCTAACAAAGCACCAAGCAGTACCCCCAACATTACTGGCATTGCCAATCCCGGATCAATGTAACCTCGCTTCAAGTACACTCCAGCACTAGCTGCTGCCGTTACGCCAATCATAAAATTACTAGTGGTGGTAGAAACCTTAAATGGAATACCCATAGCTTGATCCATTGCCAGCACTTTAACAGCTCCTGAACCAATGCCAAGTAACCCTGAAAGTACCCCAGCGACAAACATCAGTCCAAATCCAACTGGTACTGCACGGACATTGTAAAATTTTTGTCCATCAGGAGTTGGGTAACTACCGTTCAGTTTGAGAGAAGTTGCTAGAGGATCTGGCGGTTCGTTCTCTAGGTTTTCAACACGGTGTTGACGCGATAAATATGCACTATACAGTAGAACAATGCCAAAGACAATAGCGATCGCTCTGGTAGAAACCATCCCCGCCACAATTGCCCCAACTATAGCTCCTCCTGTTGTCGCCACTTCCAAGAACATCCCCAACCGCAGATTAGTGTAACCTTCCTTAACGTAGGCGGATGCAGCCCCGCTAGAAGTGGCAATCACAGATACCAATGAAGCGCCAATGGCGTATCGAATGTCAACCCCAAACGCCACGGTTAACAAGGGTACTATTACTACTCCACCTCCTAAACCAGTCAGTGAACCCAGAAAACCTGCGGTTAAAGAACCAAGCCAAACTAATAGGGAGAATTCTAAAATGTTCACGTTCGTGAGTTTTATATTACTTGAATTGCTAATTTTGAGGCACTAAGTTACAAAGCTGAATCGCTTACGTTTGTAAACATTACTCGAATAGCACTAACAAGCAGTAAAACTCCAAATATTCTCGTCAATATCACATTAGATAATCCCGTTCCTATTTTTGCACCAAGCCATCCACCTAATACAAAACCTAAGCAGAGCAATGCTGCTATCTTCAGGTCTACATATCCTTGCTTGTAGTAAGTCCATGCAGCCAAGATATCAATAGGAGGAACAAGCAAAGCTAATGTTGTACCCTGAGCTTGGTGTTGAGAAAAACCAAACAGAAAAATCAAAGCAGGTAGAATAATTATTCCGCCTCCAATTCCGGTCATTCCGCTTACTATTCCCGCTATCAAACCCAAAATTAGACAGATCAAAATGTTATCCATAGCTCAAAATCCTTAATTTGTTGCCGTAAATTAGAACATCTTCTGTCTACAATAATAAAAAAATTATTTAATAGAAGCTTGTCATTATTATGAATAAAGTATGTCAAGTTTTTTGAAAAATATAATTTAAGTTTATTCACTAACTTGAAAATTAGAAATAAATGATTGTTCGCATATATCCTATCAATTCTCATGTAGATCACTATTTAATATGTAAACACCTTGCCTAACAAGATTCAAATCCTAAAGTAAACTCTGATTTAATTACACCCAATCCTTTGTTTTTATTCTATAAGTCTTTAGTTGCAAAGTTAAATATGAAAATTCTGTTTTATATTGAATTTGTCCAAAATACTTAATTTCAGCTTACCGAAGCATATTGATACAAGCAATCATTCTTTTTTGTCAAAATGATAAATAAAATTAATTGAATCTTCGCTAATAGGTTTTAGGGATACTTGATTATCTTGGTAAGTGAACCTAAAGACTTATGGGGATATTTCTATCTTTATCCTCTGACAACACTATTTCAACCAGTTGCCATTACCTGCTCAAAAACTTGAGAGATCCGAGTAGAGAAAGATGATACATAAAACTTATGTACTATACGTAAGACGAAAAAAATGTTTTTAGAACATAAATATGAGCAGAGATGCGGAGTTCATCCTAACCTTATTACCGATGTTTCAGCGCAGCATCAGCAAAATTTTCAACCTCGTCTTTCTCAATCTCTTTAGCAAAGATTGGCAACAGCAGTTTAATGACTGTGGCTGTTGACGAGAAATGTCAGTGTTTAAACTCACATTGGGATACAAAGCAGCTTGTGCATCTCTACGTGAAGCACAACTTCGTTCTGAAGTCAGTATTGATACTTGTAGCTCCCAATTATTCTGCCGTGCCAGTTCCAAAGTAATCGGCGGAGTTTACTGAATTTTGACTTCTTCTGGTTTGGTAGGAAACTGTAGAGAATTTGGATTAGGGTTGAGGTTACCGAGTGAAGTAGGAGATGCTGGCTAAGTCAGAGAGCGTACAGTTTGAGCTAAACTGGCACTAAGATTACTTAGGGCGATCGCACAACCAATACCCACAACTACTAAATAACGATACTTTGACATATATTTACACTCTTTAAGCAAAATCACATGACACAGCAAAAAAATACACTTTAAAAGTGCAACTAGCAACGGAAGATAGAAAACCTATAAATTAGGTAAAAAATTTTATTTAGAACTACGTAAATTGCGATACATCAATTTCACTAAAGAGCGATGCCTACGGCGGGCTGCGCCTACGCTCTTTAGTGGAGCAACATCCAAAGGTAATTGAACTGTAAAAGTACTACCTTCGCCCAATTCGCTTTGTACATTTAATCTACCTTGATGTGCTTGAACAATAGCCTGAACAATGGCTAATCCTAATCCAGAACCGCCAGTACTACGGGAGCGATCGCTACTCACCCGATAAAAGCGATCAAAAATTCGAGTCAGTTCGTGTTTTGGGATACCAATGCCTGTATCTTGAACTTTAATTACGGCATCATAGTCATTACAATCTAATAAAACTGTTACCTCCCCTCCTCTGGGTGTGTATTGAATTGCATTGACAATTAAATTAGAAAACAAGCGATAAAGCTGGTCAGCATTACCTATAATATTCAGAGGTTGATGCACTTGTATTGAAGATGTCAGCTTTACCTCTGCGGCATTTGCCATCGCTTCAAATTCCTCAACTAAATCGCTAACAATATCATTTAGGCAACAAATTTCATGTTGTAACTTTTGGGTTTGTCTATCTATACGTGCCAACATTAATAGATCAACAACTAAAGCCGTTAGCCGTTGATTCTGACGCTGTATAGTTTGTAAAATATCCCGTGCTTCTTCTTCGTCTATTTGGGACATTAAAAGTGCTGACTCCACCGTTGCACCTGTTGCAGCTAAAGGCGTTCGTAATTCATGTGCTGCATCTGCTGTAAACTGTTGAATCTGTCGATAAGATTGATAAATTGGCTGCATAGCTAATCCTGATAGCCACCAACTAGCACCAGTAATCATAACCATTGCAATTAACAGCCCTAATACCGAAACTAATTTCACACTATCCAAGTAATGATTAAACTCTTCTAAACTACGCCCTACTTGCATATATCCCCAGTCTTGATAATTTTGGGTATGCAGTGCTAGAGTAATTTGATGGTAATCTTTGCCTTTGCTGTCTTTGAGAAATTGCCAATTTTTTTGATTAAAAACGTCAGGTAATCCCTTTGGATAGTAACCAGCATTAGCAATCAATTTTCCAGAAATATCAAAAAAACGTATATAGTAGCTAGTCTTAGTAACGATGCCAAGAAGATGACGTTTAGAATCCGGCTGTTGTTGAATACAATTACTAGCTCCAGTTCCACAGTTATCTATATTTGGGAATAACTGATGTGCCAATGGTTCCAAACGTCCAGGTGACTGTAGTGTTATTTCGATACTGTCGTGCAGTGTCCCCGCTACAGACTCGATTTCACTGTCTAAAGCCACCACATGAGCATGAAACACTGCTCGATAAAAACCGAACACACATAGGCTTAAAATTAAACCCATAACGATGGCATAATACAGAGCCAACCGAATACGGGTGAGTCGAAACAGCTTATTCTGATTCATTGTTGAGATTAAGACGATATCCCATACCGTGCAAAGTTTCAATCAAGTTATGACAGTCGCTATTAGTGAGTTTGCGACGTAACAAACGTATTTGCGCCGCCACTACATTGCTACTAGATTCCGCATTAACTTCCCAAATCTGGTTACGAATTTGTTCGGTAGTAACAATTTGCTTGGGATGCTTCATAAAATACTCTAACAGTTGGAACTCTTTATTAGTTAAAGGAATCCTTTGCTGTTCACCCGTAGTATTTTGTCTTACAACTGTACTGTCACCATAATCTAGAGTCAAATTACCAACAGTCAATTGTTGGGGTTGGAAATGCGGAGAGCGACGCTGCAAAGCCCGCAATCGTGCCAGTAGTTCTACCATACCGAATGGTTTCACTAAGTAGTCGTCAGCACCCGCATCTAGTCCGGTAACTTTATCTTCCATTCTATCTCTAGCAGTTAGCATCAGGATAGGAAGAGGATTTACTTTGTAACGCAGTCTTTTGCACAATTCTAAACCAGTAATTCCTGGAAGCATCCAATCAAAAATTGCTACTGTATATTGTGCCGAACTATTTTCTAAGTAAGCCCATGCTTCATTACCATCCATTACCCAATCAACTAAGTACTTTTGTTGATTTAAGGTGCGCTTGATAGCAGCCCCTAAATCCGGCTCATCTTCGACTAGCAGCACCCTCATATCAAATTGAGTAGTTAAAGGTTCATAAACTTGTGATGTAAGAATAGTTTGCAACAGGAATACCCCTATAAATAGGTTGACAGAAGTTTATGAAATTAGGATGAAATTCTTAAAAATTAGGATTAAGCTATACAATACCTAACAGCAGGCTAGGGTCTTAGCAATACATAATCAAATAGAAAAGACTCAGTAGACAACTTGCAAAAATAGGGTGTGAACTTAGTTTGAGGATGCACCTGGTATTAATCGCTTTATTCTCCCTTTATAGGGTCTAATTACTCCCATACCTCATATTTCTGTAACAATCCTCTGTTCTTACTTATTGATTGTTGCTGGGAGAATAAAAAATGGGATGCACCCCACAATTTGCATCCCTACTTATAGCAATATGACATCCCTAAGCACCAGTTTTATAAATTTGAAGAATTGCTCTGCCTAGCGGTAGGTCTGAATCTGAGCTAGACCAAGTGAGATTTCTTGCGTGAATCCGACTATATTAGCATAGACTTGATACTGCCAAGTTTCGCCAGAGCCTGATTCAGACATTGGAGTATTGACTCCTCTCATTAAAATTGAGAGTTTTGTTTCAGGGTCTATAGGTTGTGAAAAAGCTACAGTAGCTTTTTGTCCATTAATAGAAACTGTCGTGGGAATTTTTTGTCCTGATTGATTTTTGACCTCAATTCCTCTATCAATTTTCACTCCTTCAGGTAAATTAATTGTAAGTCCTGCCAGAGGTTTACCCTGTACATGGACTTCAAATTTATGAGTAGCATCTGTAGCATAAGTAGTATTAGGAGTAGCAGCACTTTTCATTAAATGGGAAGCGCTAAAATCACCTGGTTTACCGCTTGCAAAAACAGCATCAACTGAAGATGTAAATGCCAGTGTGAATACAACAGCATAAATCAATTTTTTCATTTTAATTCTCCTGAAAAAGCAGTTCAATTTACTTTCTATTATCAGTTTGACATTCACAGATGAAATCTCAATGAAATCCCATAGTTTTCTAGTGAAAAAAGGTTGCATTAGTAAGTACGAAACCAAGCAACACCTATAGGAATTTCTGCATCAATGCCAACCTCTCTAGCTGAGAAGCTGTAGACAGAACCATTACCAAGATTTCGCCTTTTTATTTTATTAAGGTCAATCTCCAACTTAGTGTTAGGAGCAACTGGTTCGGCGAAAGCTAGTAGTATTGTTTTACCGTTGACAGATACATTAGTGTTAATTTTCTGTCCCTTTTGATCCACGACATCGATATCCTGAATGTTATTACTTATAGTTACATTGTTTGGAACTTTGATAAGTAGTTGGGTAACAGCTTTGCTATTTTGGGGAACGTGTAACCGGAAAGTATGTCTAAAAGTTCCCCAGCGTGTGGGAGGGAATTGTGAATTTCCATCAATATGGGGAACCCTACCATCATCTGTTCTAGCACTTGCATAGCTAGGAGCAATAATAGCTGTGCTACTCAGAGTTAATACAATGGCGTAAATCAATGACCTCTTCATATTTATCTCCAAAATAATTAAGCACGTTAGTTAAAGTGCAGATTCATGCATTGTGAGTGAATCTGCTCTTAATAAATAGATCAAAACTTGGCAAAGCCATATTCAACTTGCCCTTTTATAAAGCAAAGCCATTACTCAGAGAAGTAGGTAGTTAGCTTGCCCTTCTCAGGTTCAAATTGTCGGTGATGTTTTTGCTAAAGAGGTATGCTACCTCTATCTACTAGCATGACAAGTCATAATGAAATCAAGATGAAATTTAAGCAATTCTCGTTAGAATCTATAAATTAAAATGTGGGAAATTGAGCTACACCTACAGGAATCTCTGTATCACTACCAACGACTTTGACGGAAAGATGGAAAATAGAAGTAGAATCAAGAGTTGATTGGTATACTTTGTTAAGATTTATTAGCAAGTTAGTAGTGCTAGAAGTAACTGGTTCATGAAAATCTATAATAATTCTTCTACTATTTAAAGAAACATTAATTTTGATTTTTTGACCTTTATCATCCAAGACATCAATATCATTACTTACAGATCCTGTGGATGGAGCATCAATAATTAGCTGGGAAAGAGCCTTGCCCTTTTTAGGAATGTGTAACTGGAAGGCCAATTTAACGAGTTTCCAGCTCACAGGAGTCGATTGCATATTATTTTCAATACTAGCAACCTTATTATCTGTTTTCGCATTTGCATAGTCAGCAGAAATTAGAGCTACGGTAGTCACACTACATATAGCAGCATAAATCAATGTTCTCTTCATCTTGACTGTTAAATTAACAAACTATCTCAACTAGATTGCAGATTTATCCTTAGTGAATGAACCTTTACAAAACCAGTTTGACAGGTCACTATGAAATTAAGATGAAATAAATTGCTTTACTTTCATATGCGATAAAAAAATGGGCTTATAGTTGTACTATAAGCCCATCAGAGTTATGAAACATGAGGAACATGTTCTTAATATTTATTATAAATAACTAAAATGAAATTAAGATGAAATTTTACAGTTTATTTGCTCATTGAGTTAGATTCATTCTAAAAAATATGATTATATAGGTTCACTTAATTAATATTATAAATCTAGGCTTTAAGCCATACCAGAGCAGCACAACTAAAAAGCCTAAAATGAGTATTAAACCATAAATTTAGACGACTAAATTTTAGTATATGAGTATTAGGATAAAATTTGAGATAACTATTGTACGTCTACCCAAAAATCAGCAGTAATAATTCTCTCATTTCGATTAAATTGTCCCCACATTTTATATTTTCCTGGTTTCGGGAAACTAGTTATGAAATGAACCTCAGCATCTGGAGTATTTTTCATCGCATGAGCATGAATATAGTCTGCTTGTGTTAACGGCGATGACTGTTTGAGGATGACTAAATGTCCTCTTTCTCCTAAATAAGGTTTCAAATCTTTCAACGGTTGGTTGCTAGCAGCATCTTGTAAGTTGAAAATTAAGTGAACTTCTTGTCCAGTTTTGATTGTGGGTTGAGATAACTTGAGATTAGCCTTAGTATTGCCAAAAATCTTTGTAGTAGTTAAATCAATCTTGGGTGCAGTTCGACTGTTACCTGGAATTTCTGCTTTTAGCACCGAAACTTGTTCTGCTTTTCCTGCTACTTTATAATCGCTGAAAAGGCTGTAGATGCCTGGATAGGGAAAATTAGTTTGGACTTCAAAGCGTCCATTTCCTTTATATATGGGATGAATATGATTAAAAGATTGAAGGTCATCACTGACAACAATTAGATGCATTAATTTTTCTTGAAATTGATCAAAACTAGAAATTGCTTTACCATTGTTGTCTTGCACTTCAATCATTATAGGTACAGGAGTGTTAGGAGTGATTTTGTCAGCAACTTTCAGTTTTGCAGTAGCGTTCGCAAATTCTAACTTGGAATGACCAGAATGCTCGTCACGGGGATTTTCTATATTGTGACTACTGTGAGGATTTTTCTCAGCTTTTGGTGTCTGGGAATTACCCATATTGTGACCTGTATGAGGATTCGCATTACTCACAGTGGTAGCATTAGAGTTTGGTGTCTCACTCTTATTTACTTGTGAGGCGCAAGCTTGAGTGAGAACAAGAGTTGAAGTAATAGCAAGTGCAGTAAAAAAATCCTTCATTTTTCTCCAATTAGTAATTATAAGTTTGAAAGAACACCACAACTAGAATATTTCAGAAGTACAAAACTGCCACAAATAGTATACAAAGAAGTTTGGCTAGTTTACAGATAATACTTAACCTATGCGTGAACATCCCGCTAATTCTCCTGGTGCTTGAACTTGGTCTAATTTTGTTTTGACAATAAGACCAAAACAGTATAGATAGTTCCAAGCCATATATTAACTTTTTCATAGACAAATGAAATTAACATGAAATTTTCATAACTTATTAGCTAAAGTTATTAGCATACTTAAATGAAATCAGCATGAAATCTAGGCATTTCATTAGGAATAAATTAGCATCATGTCATGAGGTAGATGCGCTTACACCGACAATTGCCTAGCGTGGATTATTAGAGGCATAACTACAGCTTCATAACTGATTTATCTATTTAGCTTAGGGATAAAATTATGACTAAACTATGAATCTATCCTTGAAGCTTGCATTCAAGGTTGTTTAAAATCCCTGCATGAGCGCGATCGCTAACTAAGTTGAACAATATCACAAGGTCGTTACTGCATTTTTGAAACCATTAAAAAGAATTTGGTAAAATCTCTTGACTCTCCACCCAGCTAGAGAGTCTAAGATGAATTCATGAAGTAAGACATTTAAGACAATCTAAAGCTGTAGCAGTTCGTGTACTTCAAGTTATGCATCTGAAACAGCAATCAAAGAAGCGATGTTTACGACTGGCTATTCGGCGTCGCTAACTCTGGTTATCCTGCTAGCTAAAGCAGTAAACCATTTGAGTCTTCAACTCCTGATTTTCTTAACTCCATCTTTTTACTATCCAAGTTCAAGGTTTTTAACGTTATGACACTCCAAATAAAAGTTCCTAATATGGCTTGCTCCGCTTGTGGAGACACCATTACTAAAGCAGTCAAGACAGTTGATCCTACTGCTACGGTTCAAGCAGATCCAAAAACAAAAATCGTCTTAGTGGACACAAATGCTGACGAAACAGTTATTAAGGAAGCAATTACTACTGCTGGTTATTCTGTCACTTAAAAGCCATCAACAAAGAAAAGCAGAGCAAGGCAACGCCTAGTAAAGTTGCCTGAAAAGCACATAGGCAAAGCTAAGTATAACGGCACTCGGCTTATTAATCACACCAAAACACCGTTTTTAGAACTCAGTAAAAGCAGCGGCTAAAAAAGCATATTTAACTATGGATACTCTGAGTCTTAAACTTCGAGGCATGAGTTGTGCCTCCTGTGCTAACAACATCGAAGAAGCAATCCGCTCTGTTCCAGGGGTGAGCAACTGTAACGTTAACTTTGGCGTGGAGCGGGCTACTATCCAATACGATCCCAAGCGCACCAATCTGGAAACAATCCAAGCCGCTATAGATGCTGCCGGATACTCATCTTACTCACTCCAGGAACAAGAAATGATTACTGGAGAAGATGATGCGGAAAAAACCGCCCGTGAAGCAGAATTACGCACACTTACCCGCAAGCTAGTTGTAGGAGCAATCCTCAGTACTTTAATTGTACTAGGGTCAATTTCTGCCATGACGGGGTTAAATCTGCCTTGGATTCGGACATTGCGGCTAGACAATCCTTGGGTACAGTTGGTACTGGCAACCCCTGTCTTATTCTGGTGCGGTGCAGACTTTTTCAAAAATGCCTGGAAAGCCTTTAAACGTCATACAGCAACTATGGATACCTTGGTTGCTATCGGTACTGGTGCAGCGTACTTTTATTCACTGTTTGCTACTGTTTTCCCAGGATTTTTTACGTCTGCTGGACTGATGCCTGATGTGTACTATGAAGCAGCAGCAGTCATTACCACCTTAATTTTGCTAGGAAGGCTATTTGAGAATCGTGCGAAGGGACAAACTTCTGAAGCCATCCGCAAACTTATCGGTTTGCAAGCTAGAGATGCCAGAGTAATCAGAAATGGGCAAGAAATTGATGTTCCTATCCAGGAAGTCCAGATTGGTGATGTAATTTTGGTGCGTCCCGGCGAAAAAATTCCTGTTGACGGAGAAGTGGTAGAAGGTGCTTCCAACGTTGATGAAGCAATGGTGACTGGTGAAAGTTTGCCAGTCAAAAAGCAACCGGGAGATGAAGTAATTGGAGCCACAATTAATAAAACAGGTAGCTTTAAATTCCGAGCAACCCGCGTTGGAAAAGACACTTTTTTATCTCAAATCGTCAAAATGGTGCAACAGGCTCAAGGCTCCAAAGCACCAATTCAGCGCTTGGCAGATCAAGTAACGGGATGGTTTGTGCCAGCAGTCATAGCCATTGCGATCGCTTCCTTCGTAATTTGGTTTAATGTCATGGGCAACTTGACATTAGCCCTAATCACCACAGTAGGTGTGCTGATTATCGCTTGTCCCTGTGCCTTGGGTTTAGCTACTCCAACTTCAGTAATGGTAGGAACGGGCAAAGGAGCAGAAAATGGTATTTTAATTAAAGGTGCAGAAAGTTTAGAACTTGCTCATAGAATCCAGACTATTGTGCTGGATAAAACTGGAACTTTAACACAGGGAAAACCCACTGTTACTGACTTTTTTACTATCAACGGCACAGCTAATAGTAACGAGTTAAAACTTTTGCAATTGGCAGCGTCTGTAGAACGAAATTCAGAACATCCATTAGCTGAAGCGGTGGTTAGGTATGCCCAATCTCAGCAAGTGGAATTGACAGAGGCTAACAAATTTGAAGCGATCGCTGGGAGTGGTGTCCAAGGCATTGTTTCAGACCACTTAGTACAAATTGGTACTCAACGTTGGATGGAAGAATTAAATATCGATACCCGCACCCTCCGAAAGGGTAAAGCCTCTCTGGAAGCTGCTGGTAAAACAGCGATTTTAATTGCTGTAGATGGGAAAATTCAAGGCTTGATGGGAATTGCTGATGCACTTAAACCTTCTTCAGTAGCAGTTGTGAGAACGCTACAAAAGTTAGGTTTAGAAGTAGTTATGCTAACAGGGGATAATCGCAAAACAGCAGAAGCGATCGCCAGTGAAGTTGGTATCACACGAGTATTTGCAGAAGTTCGACCCGACCAAAAAGCCTCTCAAATACAGGCATTGCAAGCAGAGGGGAAAATTGTCGCAATGGTGGGTGATGGCATCAATGATGCGCCAGCACTGGCTCAAGCCAACGTGGGGATTGCAATTGGTACAGGGACAGATGTAGCGATCGCAGCCAGCGATATTACCCTGATCTCTGGAGACTTGCAAGGTATTGTTACCGCAATTCAATTGAGCCGTGCCACTATGCAGAATATCCGCCAAAATCTCTTCTTTGCCTTTATTTACAACGTTGCTGGGATTCCCATTGCTGCTGGAATTTTGTTTCCGATCTTTGGTTGGCTACTCAACCCGATTATCGCGGGTGGGGCGATGGCTTTTAGTTCCGTTTCTGTTGTTACGAATGCCTTACGCTTGCGTAACTTTCATCCCAAAACTATCTAATAATTGTGGAGGAATTTAACACATGTTCAACAAAAGTAAGATTTTTGGGAGCATTGCCGGGTTAGGACTTCTGTTTGGTACAGCATCAAGTGTAGCAACAGCACAAATGCCAACCGAAATGCCCGCACATTCATCAGAGCAGACCAGTCAATTTCGCCGTATTGAGCAACCCCTAGCATTAAAAGTCGGCGTTACTTTGGGAGGTTTAGGGTTAATTGGATTGGAACTGTGGTGGTTTATATTCAGTAAAAACAAAGCTATAAAAGCTAATCTGCGTCAAGGGATACAGGAGCTAACGATTAATGTAGACGGAGGCTATGAACCTGATCGTGTGATTGTAAAATCTGGTCAACTTGTACGTCTAAATTTCTTTCGCCGCGACCCCAGTAGCTGTTTGGAGAAAGTTTTACTACCTGATTTTCATATTGCTCAAGATTTAGCTCTCAATCATATCACTTCCATTGAATTTACACCTCCTAAACCAGGACAATATCAATTTACCTGTGGGATGAATATGTTTCGTGGTGTGGTAGAAGTTCAATAGATAGGTAACAATAACCTTTTAATAATTATGTCTCGAAAGATACAAAACGAAGGTGAATTTATTATGTGGGGACTAAAGATTAAAACAAGGGCAATGCTATTTGTGCAAATTAAAAAGGCACCAGCTTATAAGCGATCGTTCTCAAACTAGAAAAGCTTTTGATTCAGCAACTAGCCGTTGCTACCATCAATCCCCATATCGACCCAAAACGAACTTTATTAGCACGACAAATGTTAAAACCTGCGGATGTAAGTAGGTAATGAAATTCAGCTTGGGAATAACACTGCTTGTATGCTGGATCAAAAACTTTCAGAATGATGTCGCATATTTGACACAATAAATAATCTCTGCACCAATCTAAAATCACTAATTTACCATCAGGCTTCAGAATCCTTTTCATTTCTGTTAATGCAGCGTCAGGATCATCAAAATAGTGAAACGAACTAGCAGATATGATCACATCGAAACTGTTACTTGTAAAAGGTAATGCTGAGGCTGGTGCGTTGTAAAACGAGACATTGGGGTAGTCACAACATTTTTGTTTAGCCATGAGTAGCATCTTATCTGAAATGTCTACCCCAACCATCTGTTGCATCGGCTGTTCAATTAAAATTAGCCGCTCAAACTCCCCTGTCCCACAAGCGATATCCAGTACAACATCTGATGGAGATATTTGTGCCCAGTTTTTGAGAAATGACAAAGTATTAGCAACGTAATTGCTCCAGCGTTGGTCGTATATTGCTGCCAACCGATCATACTGTTTGCGAACTTTGGTTTCGGTCATACGGAAACTCTAGATTCTTTCATAAGCAAAAATACATACTTAAGTACAACGACTTCATAGTAGCGTGTGCGATCGTTAAGGTATCAGCATTGCTCTAATATTTTTGATTACTTACTGAATGATAGGACATATCGTATCCTTTCGTTTACCTGTAAAATTATCCCAACCTGAGAGTAAACCTGTTAGTTCATCTCTTAAAGTTAATAGCTCTTCAATCTGGCGATCAATTTCATTTACCTTATCTTCTAGCTTTTGTTTAACTTCACCACAAGGTAGTTTTCCTTTATCATATATATTAAGAATATCTCCGATTTCTTCAAGACTAAGACCAAGATTTTGCGATCGTTTAATAAATGCTAAACGGGTAAGCACATCTAACGAAAATTGTCGGAAGCCACCCTCTGTTCTGCTAGAAGAAGTGAGTAGACCTAGACTTTCATAATAGCGAATTGTCCTGATAGGAACTCCGCTTAAAGCTGTTACCTGACCAATTAAAAGCGGTTTTTCATCGTGGGTTAACATGCTACACTCCCAAATTTGATTTGATTGTTGTTTATCCTGAATTTTTTATATATATTTTTATAAAGACCAACATTATGAGCTATTTCGATAACCCAGCATATGGCGTCGAGCAAAAGATAGCACCAAAGGCGGTAAAATTACCCATTGTACTAAGGGTAATCAGCTAATCTCGACACCTGGTACAGCTAAGGCTGAAACACCGTAAAGTTTGGCGATATGTACTCGATAAATTTCTGAACTGAATGTGTAAAGCCATCCTAAGCCAGTAAAGAGTATAGTTAGCTTCCATGTTGGTCTGAGAATCCAGTGGCGTCTGCACCACCAGCTGATAAGCCAGTAACAGATGACTGTAATAATTCCATCTCCTACTGTGCAATGAGTAATGTAGTTGACTTTATCTGCTAACGAAGGCATTTTATAAAAGTCAAAATAAGGTGACTGCCAGACTTCATAAACAAAATGAAGCAGGAAAGAAAACAAAAACAAATTCGTCTCTGGTGCAGCTAGAATCCATACTACCCAATTAGCTAGTAACTTTCTCATCTCACCGCTATTTTATTATGCTACCAATCATTATCTGAACAATTTGTGTGTTCTAACTCGTGACAAAGTTGAGTGTTACGACAATCAATTCCACCATGAGGATCAACAAAACCATCCATAAAACAGATTTATGGTTCACAAGTTAATGTGCCTTTGAGTTGCATAATTAGGGTGGGCGAGATGCCCACCCTACAATAGACTTAGTTTTTTGCAAATTGAAGGTCTTTCAGCTTATTTACCTTCTGTTTCAACTATTTCAACTCAGGGGCTGACCTACACCAGCAGCTTGGAGTTGCTCTCGAGTGGGTTTGCCAGATATAACCAGTTTTCCATTGATTGCGATCGCGGGTACTGCATTTATTCCATACTGCTGGGCTTTCT
Source organism: Nostoc sp. (assembly GCF_041747015.1). GTDB lineage: Bacteria > Cyanobacteriota > Cyanobacteriia > Cyanobacteriales > Nostocaceae > Nostoc. The sequence goes on along the minus strand of NZ_JBGTFY010000015.1, from coordinate 26,094 downwards.
CCTGTTCTTGTCGCAGGTTATAGACCGATACTTCACAATTAGGACAAGTCAGTTCTTGCACCATTTGCACTGTCTCATCACAAAGAGGACAGTCAGCCGTAAAAATCTCAATTTGACGTTTTGTCATGGTGTCCACCAAAATTCTTTTGACTCATTCATTCTGAATCCTCTCGTCGGCTATAGAGTCAACCCCCTAGGTAAATATTATTTTCCAAATAACCTCAATCCAAATTATTTGGACATATTATCTCCTCAAATTTGCAAATCTAGCTCATTAAGTTTTAAGCTAATATTTTTGCCCACAAGTATTGTAATTAAACTTTACACAAAATTTTCCAATTATCACTTGACTCTCTAGCCGACTATAGACTTTAAAGTTATAACAACACATAGTAGTAAATAACTATGATTGCTGTCGTGGAACAAGTTTGCTGTGAGGTATCATCCCCAAAAAAGCTGCTGAAAATTGGTGAGCTAGCAAAGCAAACTGATGTGGCAGTGGGAACAATCCGGTATTACGAAGGCTTGGGCTTGATAAAACCAGTTGAAAGAAGTGAAAGTGGCTACCGTTATTACGACTGTGAGGCAATCAACAGGCTGCAATTCATCAAAAAAGCCCAATCCTTACAGTTTTCCCTGTCTGAAATTCAACAAGTGCTAGGTATCCGTTCCCAAGGCGACCCTGCTTGTCCACTAGTTCGGGACTTACTCAAACAGAAAATTGCTCATCTTGAGGAGCAGATTTATCGCATGAAGGAACTGAAGGATGAGCTAGAGGCATATCAACAACGTTGGGAAAACCGACCTTTGGATAATCCCTGTAATAAAGAGCTTTGTAGCTTGATTGAGGAAGTTGCTTGCTCTGATATACCTGTTCACAATTTCCGAGACTAGTAAATTTATTACTTGACTCTATACCCGAATAGAGACTTTAGAATGGCCTTAGTTTCTCAGAAACTACTAACTTAACAAAATAATGGAGAGTAAAAAATGAACATTAGTACAGGCGTTAAGACAGTATTGAGCGGAGCTGTAGCTAGTTTTGCATTGCTGACGTTAACCACTACTGCTTCCTTTGCCAACACCCCCAAGGAAACTGTAACCCCGAATCAATCCGCCAGGGCTATAAACGAAGCAAAACTAATTCAAGTGCTGACCAGTCAAAGAACAGCGCCAACGAATCAAACGCCACAGCAGCCAAAACAAACAGGATGTAAGTGTTGCCAAGGAATGATGAATAATAAGCCGGGAATGATGAACAATATGCCGGGAATGATGAACAACCAACACAGTCCATCACAATAGAGCTTGATAAATCCCTCGGCGAGAAACACATTTTAAAAATGTTAGAAAAAACTAGGAGTCCTTAGAAAAGTCTCGCCGAAAAAGACTAATGAATTAATTGCTAAGGAAGCCATCTTATGGTTTAGCTAAGGAACTTAAGGTAAACCAGGATAACTATCGAACTCGTTCCTTTTATCCAAAAGCTCAAATCGCGCTTACTTTTGCATTTCATCATAAGTCAACAGCTTTACTACAGCAGAAAACTTACTCAGGAGGAACACAATTATGAGTCAGCCTGACTCAAAAGACCACAACATGATGAAATGGATGGCAATTGCTATGGTGGCTTGCTGCGCCGTGCCCATAGCATTTTCGCTCTTCTTAGGCGGAGGTTTGGGGGTGTGGTTCGGTCGTTCTATCCAGCCACCTACTAGCAATCAGTCAACCAACCAGCGACTCTCCGCCAACCAATCAACCAATCAGCCTCAACCAAAGGCTGTAAATGTATCCTTAGAGAAAGCGGTCAATTGGCAAGCAAATAATCACGTTCATGGTTTGACCGTGAATCGAAATAATCCCAATATTATTTATGTTGCAAGTCATAATGGACTTTTGCAACGTTCTGAAACTGGGGAATGGTTTTGGATGGGAAAAGAGCGAGCTGATTATATGGGCTTTACTGCCGATCCAACTGACAGCGATCGCTTTTATTCCAGTGGACATCCGCACACAGGAGGTAATCTAGGATTCCAGATCAGTGAGAATCAAGGGCAAGATTGGAAACAGATTTCCATGCCTGGAGTAGATTTTCATGCAATAGCGATCGCACCGAGTAACCCCAACGTTTTTTATGGATGGCCCGCTTCTGGGGCGCAAGGGCTGCATACTTCTACTAATGCTGGCAAAACTTGGATTAAACCCCGCATGAAGGGATTAGGCGATGCTCCTTTTGACCTTGCAGTTGACCCGCAAAGCCCTGAACATTTGTTTGCAACTACCCGTTCGGGAATGTACAAAAGCATCAACAGTGGTGATGACTGGATGCTAGTACCTAATACACGGGAAGCTCCTGTCGCCAGTCTAGCTCTGCAAAAAGAGGGTAACACCACTGTAATGTATGGCTATCGCTTTCTCAAGTCAGCACCCGGTGTCTATCGCAGCAGTGATGGTGGTAAAACGTGGGAGAAACTTTGGACTGAAACTAATGGTGTAGTCGTAAAATTAGCGATCGCCCCTAGTAATCCCCAAATATTTTATACGGTAAATGATAACAATGCTGTCTTTCAATCCCAAGATAGCGGCAAGACATGGAAAGAACTTGCGAAAGCACGGTTGTAGTTGCCAGTTCCATGTTCATGTCCCTGATGCTTGTGGTTGTGTACCATTGTTTAATCCTTAACAGTCTTGGTTCTAAATAGCCGCATTCCATTTGCAGTAACTAACAAGGAAGTCCCTGTATCTGCTAAAACGGCTACAGCTAACCCAACAAACCCGAAGGTTCCCAACAGCAGAAATAAACCTTTTGTCACTAAGGAAAAGACAACATTCTGTTTAATTACAGATACAGTGCGACGGCTTAATTCTACTGCATAAGCAAGTCGTCTGAGGTCACTTCCCACAATCACGACATCTGCTGTCTCCAGAGCAATATCTATTCCACCAACTGCAAAACTGATATCCGCAGCAGCAAGTGCAGGAGCATCGTTAATACCATCTCCAACCATACCCACTACTCCGACTCGACGCATCTGTTGAATTTCTTCGAGTTTATCTTCTGGTAGCAGTTCTGCTCGGTACTCTGTAATTCCAACTTGCTGGGCAATCTGTTTAGCAACAGCAGTGCGATCGCCTGTCAACATCACTAACTGCTTTAATCCAACCCGCCTCAACTGTCGCAGGGCTTCTGTGGCTTCCAAGCGGATGCCATCGGAAAGTGCGATCGCTCCCAATAACCCTTCATTTGTCCCTACCAGCACCGGAATTTGACCGAGTTGTTCAATTTCAGCTAACAAAGATTCAGCTTCACCAGATAAGCGAATACCTTGGTCTGAAAACAACCGTTGATTACCTACAAAGTACAACAGCTCCCTCAAGTTCGCCTGAATTCCTTTCCCAGGTAGTGCCGTGAAGTTTATAGGTGTTTCTAACTCCATGCCTTGTTCATGAGCCTTGGCTACGATTGCCTTGGAGAGCGGATGTTCTGACTGTTGTTCAAGTGAAGCTGCAATCTGTAACACCATGTTTGCACTCACCTTGCCAAAGTCATAAACCTTCTGCACAACGGGCAGCCCTTGTGTAATCGTGCCAGTTTTATCAAAAGCAAGGGTAGTCAGGTGTCCAGCTGTCTCCAGCGCATTACCTCCTTTAAACAAAACTCCCTGGCGGGTTGCAGCACCAATAGCGCTGACAAGTGAAACCGGGGTGGAAATCACCAAGGCACAAGGGCAGGCAATTACCAGCATTACTAGTGCCCGGTAAACCAAAACGTTAAAAGGTTGAGCAAAAGCCAAAGGCGGAATCAGGGCAATGGCGATCGCAATCAAAATTACAATCGGTGTGTAGACCTCTGCGAACCGATCCACCCACTGCTGCGTGGGAGCGCGGCTTCCTTGAGCTTGTTCCACCAGATGAATAATTTTGGCAACGGTGGTATCGTCTGCTGTGTGGGTAACTTTTACTGACAAAAAACCTGTCTGATTCATTGTCCCGGCATAGACGGTATCGCCTATTTCTTTATCTACTGGGACTGATTCTCCTGTAATTGGAGACTGATCAATGGAACTGTTACCAGAAATAACTACGCCATCCAACGCCACGCGCCCTCCTGGTCGAATCGTCAAAATTTCGCCTAAGCGCACACTCTCTACTGGAATTGTCACCTCCTGATTTCCCCGCTTCACAGTAGCAGTAAGTGGAGTCAAATCCATCAGGGCGCGAATTGCATTGCGGGTTCGACCAAAAGTGAAAACTTGCAAGGTTGTACCTAAAGAAAACAGAAAGACGACTAGTGCCCCTTCAAACCAGTCCCCTAAAATCACTGCACCGACAACTGAAATTGTCATTAACAGATTCATACCAACCTCAATTGTCTTGGCACAGCTTCCACAGTCCATCCCACCAACCTGTACTTGTAAGGTTTTGGTAAGAGCCACATCAACGCTATAGCCCAAAGCAGTAATGGAATTTACGATTTCAGCTTCACTCAAGACATCTAAGTTGTAGGAAACCTTTACCCGTCCTGTGGCAAAACTCACCGAAGTTTCTGTCACACCACTTAACTGCTGCAAGCTGGCTTCAATTGTCTTAGCACAGCTTCCGCAGTCCATGCCACTAACCTGGAAGCCTTGAGTTTTAAAGGAGGGTATTTGAGTCATGACAACCTACAAAAAAGGCTAAAAAGCTAATTGCTAGTATTATAGCTAAACAGTTGAACAGTTATTCAATTGTACAAATATTATTATTTTATGTATACTGAGATTGATAACCATTGCCTAAATTACACACCATGAACACGCCCAAGCGAAAGCAGGACTTGAACTTACTTCAAAGTTTTGATGCACCAACCTGTGATACCCATCTGGTACATCTAGATAATGTACGCTCAACTCAGGCACAAATCTTGTCTACAGACAAGGCAAAACAGATGGCAGAAGTCTTTGGAATACTTGCAGATCCAAATCGTCTGCGGCTGATATCAGCTTTGGCTGACCAAGAGTTGTGTGTTTGTGATTTAGCTGCGTTGATAAAAATGACGGAATCAGCTGTTTCTCACCAATTGCGATTATTAAAAGCGATGCGTTTAGTTAGTTATCGTCGAGAAGGCAAAAATGTCTATTACAGCTTGGCTGATAGTCACGTCATCAATTTATATCGCTCTTTAGTAGAAAATTTAAATTAATCAAATGTTTAAGTTTTTACTGATCTGGTTATCAAGTCTGCTTGAAGTTTCAAAATACTTTAAGTAATAGAAATTTGGACTAACTTTACGATAATACTTTAAAATATAGATAATTTCTCTTTCAATAAATAGTCTGAAATTACTAGTTATTTCATTGAGTGAAATTAGTCAGAATTCATTAATAATATAAATATAAGTTAAACAGAATCATAGTAAATCATGTACACTTTAGAATTGCGAGATAGCTTTTTGATCCACTTGTGAGCCGATATTGGGAGTAACAGCTTATCCATAGTAAAAAAATCAGGGCTTTTATTTATTCTCCAATTTAATGAGTTTGGGATCGATAGTGTCAGTAACTTCGTTGGTGTAGCAAGGATGAATTTTTTTTTCCTTCTGCGTTATTTTTAATATAGTTCTAATGGCTTAAGCTTGGTAGCGATCGCTTACTTAATTACTTAGAAAGCTATGGGTAATTTAATTTGTACGCTAGCTAATGGTACTCAGGGCATATAAATATTGTAGATATTTATGGTGATTTTGTAAAAATGCCTACAGTCATCCAAAAATATGTATGGGTTATATATACTCTGTGTATTTTGTGTTTATTGAAAAAGTGTAATATTCAAAACCTGAATATAGCCTAAATATAATAGTTGTTCTTAATAGCGATCGCCACTAAAAATTTCACCCAAATTTCATATCAATATGAAACACTGGAAAAAGAGTAATAGTCAAATTCCTTAAGCTACTCACAAAAGCAATGTAACTAGCTAAAGAAAGCGGTAGTCCAAATTTGCACATCAAATGCCTACATCCAAATGCGATTCTGCTTTCTCACTACATTAGGACACAACAAGTGATGGGAATCTCTAATTTGTTTCAATATTCTGCTCCACTGCGTTATGTTTCGTTGACAATGTTGAGTTTATTACTACTAAATACTCCTACTACTGTTTTGGCTGGTGGTGGTCATGACCACACTGGCGGAAGTTCATTTCAGGGTGGTGGAAGCGAAGCAACGGGTTCTGTCGCAGTTGATGCAGAAACCGCAAAACTGCTAGAAGTTAAGGTCGAACCAGTGCAACGCCAACGATTAGCTGTCGGCATTAAAACTACTGGACAGATTGAAACCTTACCTAGCCAGAAAGTTGAAGTCACCACCCCAATTCAAGGGGTAAAAGTTCTTGAACTGTTGGTGGAACCAGGTGCATTAGTAAAGAAAGGCCAACCTGTCGCCGTTATAACTAGTCCTGATTTAGTAGAACTGCGGGTTAACTCTCAGGAAAAACTGGCACAAGGACAGTCTGATTTACAGCAGGCTCAAGCTGACTTGAGGCTGGCTCAACAAAACTACGATCGCTATCAGCAAATAGCCGCAGCAGAAATTGCCCAAGCCCAAAGTCAAGTCGCATTTGCTCAAGAAAAGTATGAGAAAGATCAAGTGTTAGCCACTGAAGGTGCTTTGGCACGTCGCAACGCCCTAGAATCTCAAACCCAGCTAGCAGAAGCTAAAGCTAAACTGACCACAGCTAATAGCCACCGCGATGTCATTGCGGCTGAAAATCAGCTAAAGCGCGCTCAAGCAGCAGTTAGCCTAGCAAAGTCAAATATTAATCGCAGCAGTGCTATTTATGAAACTCGCCTTTCTCAACTAGGAAACCGCGCTAATGCTAAGGGGCTAATAACAGTAACGGCTCCGATTTCCGGCAAGGTTGCTGACAGGGAAGTTACGATCGGCCAATCTTTTCAGGATGCGGGTGGCAAGTTAATGACGATTGTGAATGATAGTCGGGTTTTTGCCACAGCGAATATCTATGAAAAAGATTTAGATAAAGTCAGGACAGGTCAACAGGTAAGGATGAAGGTTGCTAGCGTACCTAATCAATCCTTTACAGGAAGGATTACACGGATTGGCTCAGTGGTGGAAGGAGAAACGCGAGTAGTACCAGTACAAGCCGAAGTCAATAATACCAGAGGGCAGCTCAAACCCGGAATGTTTGCCGAACTTGAAGTTGTCACAGACCAAACATCTACAGCAACTTTGGCAATTCCCAATTCTGCCGTAGTGGATGCAAATAGTAAAAAATTGGTCTATGTCCAAAACGGCAATGCCTTCCAATCTGTTGAAGTTGAGTTAGGACAAATCTCTGGGGATTTAATTGAGATTAAAAGTGGTTTATTCGAGGGAGATTCAGTAGTTACTCAGCGTGCGCCACAACTTTATGCACAGTCGTTACGGGGTGATACCAAGAAAAAAGCAGACGAAGACACGCAAACTCCTGTACAAACAACAGAAGTTAAAACGCCTAGCTTACCAGTACCCTGGTGGATTGGAGCAGGGGGAGGAGCAGCCATTGCTATTGTGGCTTTCATGGGAGGTAGCTTCTGGTCTGGTCGTCGCACGACGCGATCGCCTTTAATAGCAGTGGGCAATTCCGGCTACGAGTATGAAACTGAGATTTATACCGATAACCATAAGCAACCTATCTTGTCTCAACCAGCCAAGCTGATTGAGAATGAAGAACGTGAAAATCCTCATTCACCAAACTAAGTACAGTTTTGCCTAAGTTCGTAACAAATAAACTCGAACAAACTTTGCGTTTCTGGGCGCTCAACCCGTCCCCACCGTTCTCCCTTTGGGAGAAGTTCAGAGACGCTCGCAGACTCCTTCGCGCTACACTAACGGCGGTTTCCGCCGCTCAGACTTCTCTCTGCGTTTCAATTTAAACTCTCAATTGGTCACGAATTTACGAAATTGTGTACTAGGAGATTTTAGATTGACAATTTTAGAGGGGGTTTAGGGCTGAAAAATCCTATGTAAGTCAAAAAATGCTTGATTATATTGTTAAATGGTCTATTGCCCAACGCTGGCTAATAGTTATTGCTTCCATCCTCATATCTGTTTGGGGTTTTCTCGTCCTTACGCAAATGCCACTGGATGTATTTCCCAACTTTGCTCCCCCGCAAGTGGAAATTATGACAGAAGCCCCAGGACTTGCAGCAGAGGAAGTTGAATCCCTAGTCACCCGACCAATAGAAAGTGCGATCAACGGTATCCCAGGACTAGAAGCATTGCGTTCTTCCTCGGCTGTAGGTCTTTCGGCTGTGAGAGCGACTTTTAGCTCGGATACAGAGATTTATCGCGCTCGTCAATTGGTGACAGAACGGTTGCAACAAGCACGCAGTCAACTACCGCAAGGTGTAGAAGATCCAGAGGTTCTTCCCGTCAGTTCACCTTTAGGATGGACTGTCAAATACGCCTTTACCTCCGAAACCACTCCATTAATGGAGGTATGGCGGATTGTCAACTGGCAAGTGAAGAACCGCCTGCTGGCTGTCCCTGGTGTAAGTAATATTGTCATATTTGGTGGGGATGAGCGTCAGTATCAAGTGTTGGTTAACCCTGATAAGCTGAAAGCGTTTAATGTTTCCCTTGATGATGTCACTAAAGCAGCACAAGCAGCCAACGCCAATGCACCAGGGGGATTTTTAATTACTCCTGACCAAGAGACATTGGTGCGAGGGGTAGGGCGGATTGAATCTATCGAGCAGTTGAAAAAATCAGTAATTAAAGCCAAAAATGGCACGCCAGTACTGTTGGAACAAGTGGCGGATGTCCAAATCGGTGCAGCACTCAAACGCGGCGATGGCAGTTTTGCGGGTAAAAAAGCGGTAATTTTGACAGTCAACAAACAGCCAGCAGCAGATACGCCAAAAGTAACAAAGGCAGTTGAAAAAGCAATAGAGGAAATTCAAGTCGGTCTGCCTAAAGATGTCAAAATTACAACTACTTTCCGTCAGGAAGATTTTATCGAAACCTCGCTCAAAAACGTCGAAGAAGCTTTGCGTGATGGTACTATCATTGTTTCCATCATCCTGATTCTGTTTTTGATGAATTGGCGCACGGTAATCATTAGTTTGAGCGCCTTACCCGTGTCCATATTATTAGGAATGATGATTCTGAACTGGACAGGACAAGGCATTAACACCATGACTTTGGGCGGACTCGTGGTGGCTATTGGATCAGTGGTGGACGATGCCATTGTAGATGTGGAAAACGTCTACCGCCGCTTGCGGGAAAACCAACTAGCAGGTAATCCTGTTACACCCCTGCAAGTTGTCTTTAATGGTTCAGTTGAGGTGCGGGTTAGCGTCCTCTTCGCCACAATTATTATTGTAGTTGTCTTCGCACCGATTTTTGCCCTCTCTGGTGTGGAAGGTAGAATTTTTGCACCAATGGGTTTAGCCTATCTGCTGTCAGTTGCTGCTTCCACCCTAGTAGCGCTGACATTAACCCCAGCAATGTCGGCCCTGTTGCTAACGAATACAAGATTACCGAGTACAGAAACTTGGTTGGAAAAACAAACCCATAAACTTTACCGTCCAGCTTTGAAATTTTCTATGCGCCGCCCTAAAATAATTTTGGGAATGGCGATCGCTGGCTTTGTGGCTTCATTGGTAATTATGCAGGGTTTAGGGCAAGTTTTTTTACCAGAATTCCAAGACCGATCTTTGGTGATCGCCGCAGTTTTAATGCCTGGTCAATCTCTGAATGCAACCAATCAAGTAGGGATAGCGATCGAAAAAGCCCTGAAAAAAAATCCTGGGGTTGAAACGGCTCAATTGCGCTCTGGACGAGCTGTGGGGGATACTGAGGTAGCTGGTGTAAACGCGGCGGAAATAGATGTCCAACTCAGCGAGGAGGGAGCAAAAGACCGAGAAGAAACAATTGAAACGATTCGTAAAGAATTTGAAAAAATTCCCGGAGTTGTTCCCAATATTGGTGGGTTCATTTCGCACCGGATGGATGAGGTACTCTCAGGTGTACGAAGTGCGATCGCTGTGAAAATTTTTGGCCCCGATTTGGAACAACTCCGTAAGCTTGGTGAACAAGTACAATCAGCTATGGGCCAGGTTTCGGGTCTAGTAGATTTGCAACTAGAACCGCAAGTACCAATTAAACAGGTACAAATTCAATTCGACCGCGATGCAGCAGCCCGCTATGGTTTAACTATTGGCGAATTGTCAGAGGTAGTAGAAACTGCACTGAATGGGCGAGTCGTTTCCCAAGTATTAGAGCAACAACAAACCTTTGATATGGTGGTTTGGTTGCAAGAAAAATACCGTAACAATATTGAAATTATCGGTAATTTGCTAGTTGATACACCCAACGGACAAAAAATTCCCTTAGCCCAAGTCGCAAAAATCAACTATGGTACAGGTCCCAATACCATCAACCGCGAAAACGTCTCCCGCTATATTGTCGTATCCAGCAACGTGGCTGGACGAGATTTAGGTTCTGTAATTAAGAATATTCGGGAGAGAGTTAAGCAACAGGTGCAATTACCCGCTGGATATTTTATTGAATACGGTGGTCAATTTGAAGCGCAAGAGGGAGCAACGAAAACTTTACTTGCGGCTGGGGGATTGGCGTTTGTGGCGATCGCACTTATCCTTTACTTTGCTGTTAAATCAATTCCTGCAACCATCATGATTTTAATTAATTTGCCTTTGGCATTAATTGGTGGTGTGATTTCCATTGCCTTGACAAGTGGCATCATTTCCGTAGCTTCAATGGTAGGATTTATTACTCTATTTGGTGTAGCAGCACGTAACGGACTTTTGTTGGTTGAGAACTACAATGCCAGATTGGCAGAAGGACAACCTTTACCGCAGGTTTTGATGGAAGGTTCGATGGAACGTTTAGTTGCTATTTTGATGACAGCATTGGCTTCAGCATTGGGTATGGTACCACTGGTAATTGGTAGTGGTGCAGGCAAAGAAATTCTTCAGCCACTAGCGGTTGTAGTATTAGGTGGATTGTTTACCTCTACTGCTTTAACTCTGTTAGTACTTCCAGCTTCTTATGTGCAGTTTAGGAGATTTTTGGTGCCAAGAAAGGCTGAACCAATTATTCAGCCAGAAATTGGACGAGAAGCCAGAGCCTAGTACCGCCGTGAAGTCAAAAGTCAAAAGTGAGCCAGTGCGGTGGACGGGTTCCCCGGCATAAAGCAACTGGCGAACTCGCAAGAGTCAAAAGTCAAAATGAATACAGCGTAAGATTTTCAGGAATTTTTAATGGTTAGTTGACGGCTACCCTAATGCACTAGTTTTTAATTCACAAAACATTAAGGAGTTTGAATTAATGAAATTTCTGAAGACCAGTTTAGTAATTGTTAGCAGTGTCGGATTAATTTTTTTGGGTGCTTGTGGTGCAGGGAATCAAGCTGCTAACTCGGAAAGTGCCACCAAGACTGCAACTACAGAAACATCTGCCAAAACTGAACCCGTTTCTAAAACTGGGGAAGCGCATAATGAAAACGACGGTCATGCTCATGATGAAAAAGATGGTCACTCCAATAGTGGAGAGAAGCGTAGCAGTCAAGTTGTAAATTCGGGCAAATATCATTTAGAGTTCAACCCAGATATAGAAAAAGATTCTACTCATTTAGATATAAATGTACACGGCGAGCAGGACAAAGCAATTACTGATGCCAAGCTCACGGCTCAAGTTCAGCTACCAGATGGCAGTAACAAAACCCTACAAGTTCCTTATAATACCGAGGAAAAGCAATATACAGCAAAGCTGCCTGCAACTGCAACGGGAGAGTATAAAGTTGTTATTCAAACGGATGTAAAAGGCGAAAAATTTAATGGTCGCTTTACTTTTAAACGATAATACGAGCAAATAAATAATTAGCGATAATAGCGATACCAGTATAGGAAAAGCTAGATGACAACATGGAAACAATTAACAATTTATGTTAGCGAGTTTGATTGTTGGGAGCATCAACCCCTTCATCAAGTTCTGCTTGGAATGGCTCGCAGACAAGGATTAACCGGAGTAACAGTGGTGCGGGCAATTTCTGGATATGGCAAACATGGCGTTTTTCGTACTCTAAATCAGCTAGACTCGTCTACTGAGTCATCTGCACTACCGCTTCTCATTACGGTTATTGATAGTGAAACTGCAATAACCGAATTTTTTTCCTTGGTCAAACATATGCTTAAAGACAAGTTTGTGACTTGTCAAACCATAGAAGTTCTCTCCATTAGTAGGGTGTGAAAAACAGTCATGTCTCATAATCATAGTCACGGACACGACCACGGTGGCAGTAATTACAACCGTGCCTTTGTTATCAGTGTTACCCTCAATACTGCTTTTGTCATCATCGAAGCAATTTATGGCATTGTTGGTAACTCCCTTGCCTTACTTGCCGATGCCGGTCACAATTTGAGTGATGTTTTAGGTTTACTACTTGCTTGGGGAGCAAGCATTCTCGCCCGTCGTCGCCCGACATCACGTCGCACTTACGGGCTGCGTCGTTCTTCAATTTTGGCTGCGCTTTTAAACGCCACCTTTCTCCTAGTTGTTTCTGGCGGTATTGGCTGGGAAGCAATTCAACGGTTTCGTGAACCTGCTCCGGTAGCAGGGGGAACGGTAATTATAGTAGCAGCTATAGGAATTGTCATTAACACAGTAAGTGCCTTGATGTTCTTGTCGGGGCGCAAGGGTGATTTGAATATTAGAGGTGCATTCCTACATCTAGTTGCAGACGCAGTGGTATCTGTAGGGGTTGTTTTGGCTGGTATTGCAATTATTGCTACAGGTTGGCTGTGGTTTGACCCAGCGGTGAGTTTAATTATTACTGTGGTGATTGTAGCTGGCACTTGGGGACTTTTGCAGGAATCCTTGAATTTGATTACAGATGCTGTACCAGCAGGAATAGAACCCTTGGCTGTCCGTACTTATCTAACCGAACTCCCTGGCGTGGCTCAAGTTCACGACTTACATATTTGGGCAATGAGTACCACAGAAACAGCACTCACTGTTCACCTTGTCATCCCAGCAGGTTATCCCGGTAATACTTTTTTAGCACGGGTAGTCCGTGAGCTTCACGACAATTTCAGCATTGAACACCCAACTATTCAGGTGGAGACAGGCGATCCGAGTTACCAATGTCCTTTTGCTCCTGACAACCTAGTTTAAGTCAATTGTTAGATATCACTCTTTGGAACAAGCAGACGGCAAAGATTTCTACGTCGCTCTTTGCGATCGCCAAATAATGAGCAGTTGGCGGTAGCGTTCCACAATTGATCTGAACCCAACTAAGACTTTTGATAATACTAAAGCTAATCTGACTTTCTCCCAACCTACTCTAAAAGCAGGTCAAGAAGTCACAGTGATGTTTGATTTAAAACAGACTTATAATAACCAACCAGTCAAAGATTTACAGCCTTATTTGGGAGAAAGTGGATATTTAGTCATCCTCAAACAGTCATCACTGTTAATAGAAACCGACTACATCCATGCTCATGCTTTGAAAAATACTCCACCTGGACAAATTCATTTTATAACTAATTTTACTCAACCAGACAAATATAAACTTTGTGGACAGTTCAATCGTAATGGCAAAATTGTCACTTGCTGATTTCTGGGTTAACGTACAATAGTCATGCTGAAATTTCATCTTTATTTCATTTTTATGCCGTTAGACTAACGTATAGCTATCTAAACTTGTCCTTTAATAATTATCTTTAGACTTTTGGTCATGCAATAACTAGTTATGACCAAAAGTTTGATTTTTTATTATTGAATATTTAGTATTCGATGAGTTATTTCATCCTAATTTCATCCTGATTATATATAGTAGCTTTTAGGAGCTTATCCCTTGGCTTTGTTCCAACTATTCTCAGGCTTTTTAGTTCAGCCACAACGGTAATGCTAATAGCCTGACTTTATCGAACAAATGAGAATGAAACCTAATCCAAAATCTCAAAAACTTAGCTTTGTTCCTCGGTCGATAATACAAACTCTAGAAAAGCTAAAACAAGCACTAGAGCCAAATGCGGAGCATAAGGTTGTTGAAGAGTTTCGCGCTTCTCGTCAGAGAACAATTAGTTCTCTCCGTTATTTGTTAATTCTATTTATTGTTCCATTATTAGTGGATAATCTGTTTAAAACATTTGTAATCCAACCTTTGATTTATAAATACTGGAGCCAAGAACCATCAGAAATTTTCTTAAATTCTTCTCAGGAAGAAAGAGCCTTAACTGAATTGAAAAGATTTGAGCGGAAAATTCAATTTGAAGTACTGCTGGGAAAAACTCCAGAACTTTCTTCAAATATTGTAGAACAGAAGGTCAAAGATAAGGCTATTGCATTATCCCAAAAATACAAAACTGAAAGTATTGATGCAGTTGCTAATATCTTTGCTGATATACTTTCATTATTGTCATTTATTATATTATGTGTCTTTGGTAAGCAGCAGCTTACCACTATTCAATTTTTTAGTGCCGACTTAATGTATGGCTTAAGCGATTCCGCGAAAGCTTTTTTCATTATTCTCGTTACTGATATCTTTGTCGGTTATCACTCTACCTATGGTTGGGAAATAATTTTAGAAAATACCTCAAAGCATTTTGGTCTTCCAGAAAATAAAAGTCTGATTTTACTATTTATTGCTACTGTCCCAGTTGTCATGGATACAATTTTCAAATATTGGATTTTTCGCTACGTCAACCGCAGTTCTCCTTCAGCTGTGGCTACCTACCATAGCATGAATGAATAGTTTTAGTTAAACAGTCAAAATTTCATCCAAATTTCATAGTCTTCTGTCATACTGATCAAGTAGTAGTTTATGCACTTTTAAAAAATGTAATCTTATTAACATATTCTATTGGTTTGACAGCTAAGATGAAAAAAATAATTTACGCGACAGTAGCATTTACTGCGGCTACCTCAGCTTTAATTTCTGCTGGGTATGCAATTGCCAAAACAGACTATGACGTAGATCCCAATGTGGATAATAATCTCCAATTTTCACCTAATAGTTGGCAACTTGTTAAACATACTTTCCGAATAAACATTCCTCAGAATGGTAAAAGTATTTCCCAGATAATAATTGATACTCCATCTACTGTAGCTGTAAGCAATGATATTGATGTGTTGGATAATCAAGGTGAAAAAATCAAGATCAATGTTTCTGTAAATGGTAGGAAAATCATAATATTTTTTCCTGAACCAGTTGTTGCTACAACTAAAATTAATATTACTCTTAATAGAGTATTACAACAAACTTTCAGTTCCACTTCTATTTATAGCATTTCGGTTAAAGTTATTGGTAGTGACGTAGAGATTCCTGTAGGGATAGCTCAGTTCCCTACACATTAATTCTGATTATAGTCTTGAGTTTATCTCTATAATCAATTTCCTTCTTTGATCCAGAAAGAATGCATAGTAAAAAAATAACAAAACGTTACTTTAATTAACTTAAGCATCTTTAGCTTAATAGTGTTGAAAATGTCAATAAATTTTATATTTATTTTAAATATAAAATTTATAGTTTTTAGTTATTATCTCAATTTTATTTCTGGCTACCAAACTAATTAATAACTAAGAGATTTTTTGAGTTATTTATTAAGCGAGGAAGCTAATGAATAAACTAATCTATTTTGCTGTATTTACCCTTATTTCGCAGCTTTAATTACTGATACTTAGGCAATCAGTCTCAACGATTACAATATTAATTATCTTGGTAATGACTAAAATTTCATCCAAATTTCATCTCACTTTGTTAACCTTTTAATAGGTAGCTTCATTACCGAAAATAATTCTGATGATTGATGAAAGTAGTAAAGTAATTATAGGAGTGATTATGAATAAAATACTAACATATACTACTATTTTCGCCTTGACTATGGCAGTTTTGGTTCCAGCTACTTATGCAAATCCTACACCACAATCTAGTAACTTTCCTCACGTTATTAGCTTAGTGGAATCTCCTGAGGGTATTCGCCACTGGAGAATTCTTAGACATACTTTAAAAATAGAAGTTCCCCAACAAAGCAAGGCTATTTCTCAGCTAATTATCGAAGCTCCAGCTAACATTGTTCTCAGAGACAATATTGATACGTCCGATCAATCCGGTAAAAAAATCGCTGCAAAAGTTTCTATTCAAGGCAAAAAAGCTACATTAGAGTTTACCGAATCAGTCGCCCCTGGAACTGTCATAATTGTAGAAATGAATAATGTTAAAAAAACAGCAGTGACCAGTGGTAATAAGTTCTACAAAATATCTGCCATTCTCGCTGGTATGAATGCAGAGTTACCAATTGGTGTCGCTCAATTGCGTGTAATTTAATGAACAAATTACTAAAATACATCTACTGATTATGAAAGTTTTGCTAGTTGAAGATGAGCCGGATCTGGGTGCATCAATTCAGCGAAAGTTGAGTAAAGAAAGATATATTGTTGACTGGGTTTTGGATGGAAATGAAGCCTGGATTTATCTAGAACATGATTGGACTCAATATACACTGGCAATTTTTGATTGGTTGTTACCGGGAATGTCAGGTTTAGAACTGTGCAAGCGTTTACGGCTTCGGGGCAATACTTTGCCTGTGCTGATGCTAACCGCTAAAGATAGCATGGCAGATAAGGTAGCTGGACTAGATGCAGGGGCTGATGACTATCTGATAAAGCCGTTTGGCATGGCAGAACTACTGGCACGGTTGCGGGCTTTGCAAAGGCGAGCTTCCTTTGGAGGTGCAACGCTTACGCCCCAGTTCCAGCCTTTACAATTGCAAGTTGGTGGACTTATACTAGACTGCGGTAATTGTACAGTTTCGCGGCAGTATCCTAATGGTGAAAATAAGGTAATTTATTTAACAAAAAAAGAATTTCAATTATTAGAATACTTGATGAAACGTCCCAATACAGTTATTACTCGCGACCAAATTTTGAATCATCTGTATGCATTTAGTGCAGAACGCGTTAGTAATGTAGTAGCAGCTCAAATCCGACTTTTGCGACGCAAATTATCGGAATATGGTTGTGATGGGTTAATCGAAACTATCCCTAGTATGGGCTATCGTTTCAATCCTGGCAATGCAGATTCGACTATTTCGTAAGACTCGCTGGCAATTGGCTACCTGGTATGCGGTAGTTATGGCTCTGATTCTATCCTTATGCGGTTTCGTGATTTATGAGGTAATCATTGATGCTTATGTGGTTTCTATCAACAGGGAACTAGAATCGGTAACAAGTACACTACATGATGTAATTGAACCGACTTTGAAACAGCCTGGTCTTACAGAGCCAGTTTTCCAGCAGGTTTTACCAAATATTTGTTTAGACCCATCCAGTTGTCCTACCCAAAAGATCCTGAGCCACAGTCAAAGCACCCGTGATGAACACGGTATTTTTAGTCCTGTATATAAAGATAAGCAATATTACATCCGTTTTGTCGATGGTTCAGGACAGTTAATTGCAGTGGCAGGTTTCCAACCTGATGAATTGCCACCGACTGTGCAAACTCAAGTGTGGCAAACAGTCAAAGACTTACAAGGCAATCGTTACAGTCAAAAGTCTCTACTGCTGCACACTCAAGATAATCAGCTTTGGGGCTATATTCAGGTAGGGCGCAATCTAAATGACCTTGATAGTCGTCTGACTGCTTTGAAATTAATTTTGGCGTTGGGATTGCCGATTACGGTATTGTTAGTTGGTGGTTCTAGTTGGTGGCTGGCAGGGTTAGCAATGCGACCAATTGACAGGTCGTATAAACAAATGCAACAGTTTACGTCTGATGCCTCTCATGAGTTGCGTACTCCTCTAGCAGCGATTAATGCAACGGTAGAGACTTTATTTGATATGGAGTATCTGCCGGAGGAGGCGCGAGATATTTTGACATCTATTCAACGTCAGAATCATCGACTAGCTGAACTAGTTCAGGATATGCTGTTACTGTCTCGATTGGAACAGCAAACGCTAGCGACAGAAAAAATACATTGCTGTCTGAATATTTTGATTAATGATCTGATAGAAGAATTTTCAGCGCTAGCGGCTGCGGCTTCTTTGCAGCTAACATCTTTGGTTTTATGCCAAGAGCCTTTATACGTAATGGGAGATGAAGACCAACTGTTACGTGTACTTTCTAATCTAATTGCCAATGCTATTCAATGCACCCCTGCTGGCGGTTATGTAACTATCATCCTCAAGCGCAGCAACGCTGATGCAGTGATTGAAGTTCAAGATACAGGTATTGGCATTGCATCGCACGAGCAAAAGCGGATTTTTGACCGTTTTTATCGAGTGAATAGCGATCGCTCGCGTCGTACTGGTGGATCTGGATTGGGATTGGCGATCGCGACTGCAATTGTTCAGGCTCATGGAGGTAGTATACAGGTGCAAAGCCAAGTCGGTAAAGGTAGCACCTTCATCGTTCACTTGCCCTTGACTGGAGAACCGAAGCAACTGACCTATCTATCAACAGATGAGAATTGAATACCCTCCTAAAGGATATAAATGAAATCACTAAAAAAGTTAAGTTTAACAACTTGTCTTTTGAGGTAGGCTGTGGCTTCACCTATCAAGTATTAATCAAACTCTAGCACCATCTCCTTCATCTAAAGAATTAGCTCAGTCAGAAAAAACTGCAACTAGTACGAATAAACAAGAGTGGAATATTCCGGCGATCGCAAAAGCGCTATTACCGATTTACAGCAAGCTGCAATTCTGTTTCAACAAGAAGGAGATACCCAGAGATATCAGCAAACACAAACTCTCTTTCAGCAGATTCAGCAGTCAGCAATATTCAGGCTCGAAATTAGGTAAAAATCATTTTTAATCAGCTTATTTTCAGGGTGGGCAAGCAAGGCTTACCCTGAAATTTAGGCTAACTTAATGAATGACTATCAATATGAGCCATAACTGCCCTGCAAGCGATGCCTAAATACTCGGATTACTGATTAAAACTAAACCTACCGTTGACTTTTTCTGTGCCAACATTCGCGGTAACTTTCACTTGATATTGACCCGCCGTAACTCCTTCCAACTTGGTAGCGTAGTGTTTACCATCAGCATCGTATGTTAGGGGAACTGTTTTTTGCTTTCCATCTGGTGACTGAATATCAGCAGTCACTTTCGCATTTGGAACTGCTTCGTGTTTGTCACCTGTTTGCAAATATAAATCTAAGTGAGTCGTGCTACCTTCTTTCTCAGGCACAAACTCTAAGTGATATTTTCCTGCTTCAACGACTTGAGCATTTTTACCACCCGAGCCACCATGAGCAGATTTTTCAGAGTTGGCTGTGGTTCCTGTATTCGTTGCGGTTTCTGGAGTAGCCACAGAAGGATTGCTACTGGACTCAGAAGCTTGATTACCACAAGCTCCCAAAAAAAGTAATCCTATACTGGCGAAAACAACAAAGCCTAATTTGAATGATTGCATTGATTTACTCCTCATTGATTATTAGAAAAATTTCGCTAAATCCCATACGTAGTGCATGAATATCTCTACATTCCCAGGTGGACATCTGGGAAGAATTAATAAATTAAGTGTCATACAACTGAACCTTGAGTAACATCGATTTCTTGTACTTGTGTAGTCTTTTTGGGAACCAAAAATTTCCCAAATAGCGAATACAAAGCCGGCAAAACTAAGAGTGTTAAAGCAGTGGAAGTAACCAAGCCACCTAACACTACCACAGCCAAAGGTTGCAAAATTTCTTTACCTGCACCAGAACCAATTACTAGGGGAACCATACCTAGTGCTGACGAAAGTGCTGTAATAAGAATTGCAACTAATCGTTCCATCGAACCATCAACAATCACTTGTTTGAGTGGTATTCCCTCTGCTAGGCGATTGTTATAGTTATCTACTAACAGCAATCCGTTGCGAGTAGCTACACCAAATAGAGTGATAAAACCAACCATTGAAGCAACGGAAATAATACCACCACCCAAGGCGACTGAGATTACACCACCAATTAATGCTAATGGCAAGTTAATCATAATCATTGCTGTGGCAGGAATAGACTTGACGGCAAAGTAAATCAGCACAGAAATTGCTGCTAACGCAACCGCACCTGCAATTATCAATGTCTGTGTTGCTTGTTCTTGTGCCTAATGCCGGGAATACCACTCATGGCGGATTGTACCTGTTTACCAATAATGCGGAGTTGTTCGAGTTCGGGGCCGTAGATTTTGACAGCGATCGCACTTCTCACACCAGAGAGAATATCATCGATTCGGTGGGAGATAAATCCACCAATATTAGTCGCCACACCAGGAAGTTTTTCAAACTCTTTGCGGAGTACTTCAACAGTCTTCTCCCGATTTTTCGCTCCTTCTTCGCTAATCTGCACATCCAACTCGCCAAAGTTGACCCCTGCTACTTCCGGATCTCCTTGAGCAAATCCAGAGCGAAACGCAATGGCATCGAAGCGGCGATCGTTTTTGAGGGCATCCATCACTGCCAAAGCTGCTTGGTTAGTTGCATTCAGGGATTCCCCAGGTAGAAGAACTATTGAATTGACCAAAGAGCGGTCTTGAAACTCTGGCAGGAAGACTTTGCCTAACCCAGGCAGAATAATTATGGAAGCTACAAAGCCCGCAAGCGCAACTCCCAAAATCACCTGGGGACGGCGAATCGAAAACTTCAACGCTGGACGATAAAATTGATGTACTTTGCGCTCTAGCCAAGTCTCCGTACTCGGTAAAGGTTGATTTGCTAGTAATAAAGCACATAGTGCTGGTGTTAATGTCAGTGCAACTAAGGTAGAAGCGAGAATCGATAGCAAATATGCCATTCCCATCGGGGTAAAAATGCGACCTTCCACCCCAGACAAGACAAAAATCGGTGCAAAGACTACTGCAATAAGCTGCTTCTACAGCTTTGACTACAGTGGGTGTATCTGCGGCAGGCTGCTTAGATACAGTTAAAATTACTGCTCGTTTGCCCTGAAATAGTCCATCTCCTCGTCTTAGTCCTGGGCCAATTTTGACCTCTGCTATTTGTTCAAGTAATATGGGTGTTCCTTTAGCAGCTTTGATAACCGAACGCTTGAGTTGATTAATTGACTCTATTCGCCCAATTCCCCGAATTAATGTTTCTTGGTCAGGAGTAATCAAAAATCCTCCCGGCACATTGACGTTAGCATTCTGTACTGCTTGAGTGACTTCTGGCAGGGAGACATTATAAGCTTTGAGCTTGTCTGGATCTACCAAGACTTGATATTGCCGCTCATCACCACCATAAAGAAATACGTTACTCACCCCTGGTACAGCCAGCAAGCGATTTTTTACATCCCAGTTGACAATGCGCCACACCTCCATCATGTCAGTGCTTTCAGCGCTAAAAGCATATTTGACAGCCCATCCCAAAGGCGAACTAACAGGCAGAATTTCCGGCTGTTCGACTCCTTGTGGCAGTTTCACCCCTTGCAATCGCTCTGTTACCAGTTGACGGGCGCGGTAAATATCGGTGTCCCAGCTAAAAACAGTTTTAATAGCAGAAATGCCAATAGCAGATGAAGACCGCAGAGATTCTAATCCAGGTGTGCCATTAATCGCACTTTCAATTGGGCGAGTTACCAAAGACTCGATTTCTTCTGGTGCTAAACCGGAAGCTTCGACTTGAATTTCGACTTGCGGCGGAGCAAAAGCAGGAAATACGTCAAGGGGCATTTGCGTGATGACGCGCAATCCCCACAGACTGATTAATATCGAGGCAATAACGATTAGCCATCTTTGCGCGATCGACCATTTGACAATGGTATTGAGCATTTTTGAGACCCCTCAAGGGTTTTTTGCTTGACGATACAGTGAATCGATCTAGGATAATCTGTAGTTTTGACAGTTTGGCACTATATCTAATGTCTCAAATGAAGATGAAATCAGGATGAAATCAAGGTTGAATATTTGTGATTCAACAGAATAAGGCGATGCCTTCTCTGCGAGACGCTACGCGAATGGCGGGCTACGCCTACGCACACTAACTCACATAGCTCAAAAATTATCGGGTCAGTAATTTGGTAAAAAACACTAATTTCTTGTGACTGACGAGTGACTATAGCTGCTTGCATCAATACTTTCAGATGCTTGTAAACATTTGCCTGTCCCAGTCTGGTTTCTTGGATGATTTCTGTTGTTCATACTAAATTTTTCTAATACTACGGACGAGTGAGATAGCAGTGGCAATCTGGCTTTTCAATCAATGTTTCAACCAATGCGTTTAACGTCATCGCTGCTAAAAGTCCACCACCGAGACTGCCTTGAATCGTAATGTAAGGAATTTGTGTTTCCATTAATCGTCGCTTTGCTGCTGGGGCATGACTAAATCCGATCGGCATTCCAATTACAAAAGCTGGTTGAATTTGCTGCTGCTCAATCAACTGACAGGCACTCAGGAGTACCGAAGGGGCGTATCCAATCACGAGTACACACCCCTTTGGAATTTGTTGTAGTCGTTTCTGCCAGAGGTGATGATCCCAAAATGCCTGTTCTGCCTCACTTGCCCCTGTGATGTGAGGATCATCAATCAGTGCTTCAACGGAACATCCTAAATGAGCCAACCGCGTGTGATCGAGCGTGGCAGCTACGGCTGGCACATCTGTCACTACCGAACACCCGAATTTGAGAGCATCCCATGCAGCAGCGATCGCATCTCGACTCAATCGAACGAAATTGACTAAGCTGACATCTCCGCACGCCAGCACGAGTTGATGCAACAGATGTACCGTGATTTCAGAATAGTGAGATAAATCGGGGAGCAGCCGCTGCAAAGATTCTTGAAACGCTTCGGGGTGCGTGGTTGTCTCCGCATCTAGGTTTATCCAAAGTTGATCTAGCTTACCTAACCCCTCCTGGGTATCAACTTCCAATTGCTTTAGTTGTGCCAGAGCTTCGGCTTGCGTGATCTGACAATCACGATCTTGCCCCAGCAATCCCTCCAATGCGGATGCGGTTTGGCGCAACCGGGTAATCTGCTGAATAACGGAACGATATTGCTGCTGCAATTGAGCCATCAAAGTCGGATCAATCGTTTCCTCTGAATGGCTGTCTAATAGCTGGCGAATATGGGACAACTGAAACCCTTGTTGTTTCAGTGCTATTATCCGTTGCAGCCGTTGTACATCTTGCTGGGTATAAAGGCGGTAGTTGCCTTCTGAGCGTTGTACGGGTGGTAGCAACCCTAGCGTATGATAGTGCCGCACCATCCGAGGGGTAACGCCACCCCCAACCGTATCCGTCAGTTCTTTTATGGTCAGATGTTCAGTCTTCATGCTCTCAGCTTACTCGAAACATTGACATTAACACTAATGTCAATGTGTAAGGTGGAAGGATATCAATTTGGACGTTTTCAGAAATGGTTTCTACTTCCCCTTTCCGCCTTCGCTTTCCCAACCTCCCGAAGGAACACCCCGATGCAGTCGCGGCGATCTCTTGTGCGGTTCTGGTTTTCCTGGGCTGGCAAACGCTTAACTTTGGCTGGATTGGAGCCGCCCTCTTCATTCTGACCACTGCTTACGTGATTGGTGGGTTTGAGAGTGCGCGTGAAGGCTTGACAACCCTATTTAAAGAAAAAGAACTCGATGTAGACTTGCTGATGATTGTGGCAGCCTTGGGAGCCGCAGGTCTGGGGCTATGGCGGCGGGAATATTACATGATTGTGGATGGTGCTATCCTCATCCTGATTTTTGCGATTAGTGGCGCACTTGAAGGATATGCCATGCAGCGAACGGAGCGGAGTATTCAGGGGTTGATGAGTTTAACCACCGATACAGCGCAAGTGATGCGGAACGGGCAGGAACGAACTATACCGATTTCCGAGCTAAGGATAGGCGATCAAGTCTTGGTTAAACCGGGAGAATTAGTGCCGACCGATGGTTTGGTGATGGAAGGATTCAGTACGTTGAACCAGGCTTCAATCACAGGAGAATCGATTCCTGTAGAGAAAACCGTTGGTGATGAAGTTTTTGCAGGCACGATCAATGGCAGTGGTGCGCTGCGGCTCAAGATTCATCAACCGCCCGAAAGTAGCTTGATTCAGCGAGTCATCCGTCTCGTCCAGCAAGCTCAAAACGAAGCACCACCCTCGCAGCAATTTATCGAACGATTTGAGCGAGGCTATGCGAAGGTTATTGTCATTGCAGGTATCTTGCTAGGAACTTTGCCTCCTTTCCTATTGGGCTGGAACTGGGAAGATACGATTTATCGAGCCTTAATTTTTCTTGTTGTTGCGTCGCCCTGCGCGCTGATGGCATCTATTATGCCAACTCTGCTATCGGGGATTGCCAATGGGGCGCGGCATGGAATCTTGTTCAAGAATGGGGCGCAATTGGAACGGATCGGGCAAGTGAGGGCGATCGCTTTTGATAAAACCGGAACGCTGACGACTGGCAAGCTTCAAGTAGTTGATGTCCTGTCAACTCAGCAATCCACCGACCGATTACTTGAAGTAGCGGCGGCATTAGAGAGTTTGTCTGAGCATCCCATTGGTGAAGCGATCGTGCAGTCTGCTCGTCAACAGAATCTGACCTGGGTGGAAGCAGTCAACGGTCAAGCACAAGCCGGGCGAGGAATTACTGGAAAAATTGATCATCAGATAGCAGTGGTTGGAAAAGCTACTTTTGTCCAGGCACAAGCGAAGCCTGTTTCAAGAGCATTGACTGAGCAAAGCCAGCAGTGGGAAGCAGAAGGAAACACGGTGGTATGGGTTGCTTATGCGGGTGAGGTTTTAGGTATCATTGCCGTTGCCGATACCGTGCGACCTGCGGCAGCGCAAGCGATCGCCCGATTGAAACGTTTGGGAATTGAACAGATTGTCATGCTGACAGGGGATAACTCGCGCACTGCTCACAGCATTGCTCAACAGCTTGGGGTAGACCAAGTTTACGCAGAACTCTTGCCAGAAGATAAAGTCGGTGTAATTCGACAGTTGCAAAAGCAATACCAGACTGTAGCAATGGTTGGGGATGGTATCAATGATGCACCTGCCTTAGCCCAGGCATCGGTCGGAATTGCGATGGGAGCCGCAGGCAGCGATGTTGCTCTGGAAACCGCAGACATTGTGCTAATGGCAGATCGCTTGGAGCGATTAGAACACGCGATTCGTCTGGGTCGTCGCGCTCAAGGCATTGTCAAGCAAAATATCGTGTTTTCCCTCAGTTTTGTGGTGGTTTTGCTAATTCTAAACTTTACTGGCAACATCACACTTCCATTTGGAGTTTTGGGGCATGAAGGCTCTACGGTTGTAGTGACGTTGAGCGGATTGCGATTACTAAAAAGTTCATGAGTTCAGGATGTAGGGGGTAAAGATGAAGAGAGTGAAACTTCCATAAAATTGTTCGGCTGCGATTGCCCAGCCTGCTTAAATTCTTTGCGTCAGATGCGGGGTTTACCTGGTTTGGCAGGCTAGTACATTGAAAGGGACAGCAGTGCTTAAATTTTAATCTTTTTGGCTTTGAGTTTTTGTTTAAGCACCGTTAAAAGAAGAATGTGTCGGTAAAGATAGTGAGCAGGGCAGCAACTGAGGCAATTTTAGTAACAAATTGGCAGGAGCTTCTTTGTCAGTAAACATACTAAGTACAAGCGCTGTGAGGGCAAACACACAAATGCCATTTAAGGCATCCGCCCAAGAGATCCGGAGATAGGGATGATCAACATTTAGATGTATCGTTGACCGATTAAATTCGATACTCCAATTCCAGAGAATAGATGCGACTGCTGTTGTAATGGCAGTCGCAATTTGTGTTATTTTAGTTGTTTTAATTTTGAGTACCTTTAACAGCCCGACAACAATTAGCCCGTTTAGCACAGACCAAAAGAAAATGTAAGGGGTGAGATAGAAGACGGGGATTGTTAAAAACGTAATCATGGATTATGAGTCACATCTGCGGAATGTGGGATTAAAGCTTGCATCCCCCCGCTTCAGAGTAGCACCCGTTTGCACCTTTGCCACGTCTTGCAGCAAAATCGGGCGTTGCATAATAGAGGGATGAATTGAGGTAACCTACTGTGCAATGTCCATACTGTGAGTCTACGGAGATTAGAAAAAATGGTAAGCGAAGAGGTAAACAAAATCACATTTGTGTCAGATGTGGTCGTCAATTTATAGATGTAT
>NZ_JBGTFY010000014.1:0-12184 GCF_041747015.1 Nostoc sp. | reverse complement strand
TTCATACAGTAATGTTGCCAGTTCCGTTACACAGGCTTGGATTCGTTCTTGTCTATCTTGGCTCATGGTAGTTGATGCGCTCTTTTTATTTCCTCTTATATTCTTCCATATTTTGTATATCTTCCAAAAGTGGATGCTCCCCACCGCGAACATCTGGAGCGGCAACGAAATCAAGCATAGAAACAAACGCGACGATTATTGTTCGATAATCTCGAATAATAACCGTCGCTAGGGTTAATCCGCAACAAAAATTATCATTAATCAATTTTTCTACGTATAGGGAAGAAAGAGTCAGGGAAAAGTAAGAAACGCTTGGTGTCGTGATTGCACAAACTCTCACCCATCAAAGGATAAAGGTAGGCTATCCGATGATTCAACCCTTGAACCGCTATATTAATATTTGATTTGTAAAAATAATTTATACATACTAAAGCTGTTAGAAGCAACTAGAAGTAAAAATTCCATATTTTCACGGTTGTTTTTAGCAATTTTTGCATATATCAAAAAGATTATAATTTACAGATAGGGATTTACTTATGGCTTTAGCAAAAGCTAGAAGCCAATAAAACTAAAAACTTAAGACTAGAGTTTGATAGCGATGCTTCTAAAAGAAGATAGACAGGCACTTAAAAAAGACGGCTATAGGGTTTCCGCCAACGGGAGGATTTCGCCAATTGCTCGCCATTTCCAGCAGACTCATCGAAGATCTTTTAGCAGTGGAGTGAAACTCCTCAGCCAGGGAAAGCGGGATTCGATAAACAATCCTCGTCGTCCCATTCAATCTAGGCCTAGCGCTCCACCGAGACTGCCGGCTCGAACTCAGCCATCTTCTAGTAGGGCAGTGGAACTCTTCCGCCAGGGAGAGCGGGATTTAATAAACAATCCTCGTCGCCCCATTCAACCTAGACCTAGCGCTCCACCGAGACTGCCAGCTCGAACTCAGCCATCTTCTAGCAGGGCAATGGAACTCTTCCGCCAGGGAGAGCGCGATTCGATAAACAATCCAACTAAGGCGATCGCTCCTGTGGGAGAACAGAACAATAATAATGCGCTGAACCAGACCAGTAATGTTGTTAGAGGCATCGCAGTCGGAGCCTTTGCAGTAAGTCGGAGATTGCCACCGCCATCTGTACCTACTGAAGCTAGTCGTGCTGCTAAACCACTTGTCCTCCGAGCTACTCTTCCAGACGGGAGTAAATCTATTAGACTTGTCCCATTGCGAAGGGTACACAGCAGCCAGGCAACTATATCTAACCGCATGGGAGATGGAACGCCATTTAGGAATTTAGTAGACGAGATGAAAAAGCATGGCTGGGATTATACAAAAGAGCCACCAGATATGGTGAAATTTCTAAGGAGACAAGTTTCTATCAGGGGCAGAGAAATTCCTATCGGCAGAAGTAGGTATGTAACTCTTGATCACCGCCGACTTGCAGCAGCAAAAGAGGCTGGCATCAAGAATGTTCCTGCTAGAGTTCACTTGGAACATGACCCTATAACGAAGAAAGCTCCCTCAACGCCAGGCATGGCAGGCTGGGAGGTTGCAGATCGATTTAAGCTCACAAAAGGAAAAGGAGTAGTGTATACTGATCCAGAAACTGGGATCGCTCATCGTCGTAATAGCAGCCCAACTAACTGGGGTGAAGCTGCAAAGCATCGAGCAGCAAGTCAAAGAGTTAGAGGTCATGAAAATTTCCCCCTCAAGGGAAAACAAGGCTTGCCAACAGTTAGCGAACCGAGTACATCAACAGTAGTCAAGGCATTTGAAAATGCTCATGTTCAAAGGGCTGTTAGAGGGACTTCCAAAGTCTTATTACCTGTTGCTGCTGCACTTGATGTAGTGCGGCTTAATGATGCTTATCAGAAAGACGGATTTGGGCAAGAATTCCGGAGAACAGCGGGTAGTGTTGCTGGTGGATGGGGTGCAGCAGCAGGAGGTGCTGCTATCGGTATGGCTGTTGGGGGACCTCCAGGAGCAATAGTTGGTGGAATAATTGGTGGCGTTGTCGGAAGTGAATTCGGCGATGATTTAGAGCAAGGAGCAGAGGAAGCAGGGAAAGCGATCGCAGACGGAGCTAAGAACGCATGGAATAACCTTTTTGGCTAACAAGCTCGATATGGGGCATTTCTGAAATAGAAGATGAATTTGTACTTCAAAACTCAAATCCTGATACCAAATAGTTTTGCCAATCAGCAAACTCGTCAATTTTACTGAAAGTTACCCAAGCGATCGCTACAATATTTTTTGAAAATAGTAAAAACGTTTTATGAGGTAGAAAAGTGCAAGGGAATAACTAACTTTGTAAGCCAGCATCAAAAACCTCTTGTACAGTTAAATTCAATTCCGGGAATGTTAGTGACATAATACGTTCCCCTTTCCTAAACTGGCTAACTTGGTATTCGCTTTCCATTAGTTGATAAATCGAAATAGTTGGTTGTTTGGGGTTGCCGATAAATCGTCTTCCACCCAAGCCAAGATAATCGACAATCCAATATTCGGGAATACCAATTTCCTCATAATCGCCAGCTTTATCAAGATAATCATCGCGCCAATTAGTACTTACAACTTCTATTACTAATGGAATTGATTCACCGTAACTAACTGTTGATTGATTTTTCCATCTGGGTTCTATTACTAAATTAGGACGGTTTAACAGCAGTACATCTGGCGAGTAACCTGTTTCACTTTCAGGTGGTTTGACTAAAGCTGTCTTGGGTATTCGATAAGGCAAGTTTAAACGGGTATATTCTGTAACTAATTTTTCAACCAAAAAACCAACAATATCTTCATGGTCGCCTAATGGTTGTGACATCTCAACAATTTCCCCATTGTGTAGTTCATAACGACCGTTGTCTGGTTTCCAATTTGCAAATTCTTCAAAGGTTACTAACTTGGGTAGGGCTTGAGTCATATATACCTCAAATAATTACTTTAATTTTTATCAATAATTTACTCATTAGATTATTTTTATTTATCACCCTTCCCTTCAAACGAACAAGAAGCCGAGGGCGAATGTACCAAGCTGATCCCCATAACATTAAACTCAAGCTTACCGTATTGAGCCGATTCACTTGCGAGAAAATACATCATCAAACTTCCGGGTAACCGGCTCAAGCAACAAGCTCAAAACTGACTTTTGCCGCATGACAATATCGCCTTCCGCAGTCATCCCAGCAGTTAACTGCTTATCTAAGCCCCGCTTTTTAAGCATGACTGGATCGAGTTTAATTCTGGTCGGATAAACAGCTTTGCCTGAATCTTTATCCTTAACAACTGCATTGGGGCTAACGTCAACCACTTCGCCATCAATGATGCCAAATTCTTGATAATTTAAGGAGTCTATTTTAACCTTTGCCTTCATTTTTTCATGAACAAAAGCCTTATATTGATTTGGCAAATCAACTTCTAGCAAAGGTTCTTTCCCTTCTGGTAAAATAGACAATAACTCCTCACCAGATTGGACTACCCCCTGACCTTGGTTAACCTTAATGTTATAAACTCTGCCGGAAATTGGAGCTGTAATAATTTGATTTTTACGTTGATTTTTAACTTGTTCTATCTGCCTTTCAACAGACTGCAACTCCTCACGACGCTTGCTAATCTCAGAAAGAAGACCAGTCTGATAATTTTGCCGCAGTTGTTGAATTTCTTGCTGTTTGACAGCAATTTTTGTTTCTAAATCTCTGACTTCTTGTTGAGCATTTTCAACTTCTATACGACTGATAGCACCGATTATACTCCGCAGCCTGTTTGCTTTGCTTTTGCTAAATACAAGTTGTTTACGCAGACCAGAAAGTTCAATTTCTGCCTCCTTAATACGTGCTTTTTGTCCCTCATCTCCAGCTTTGCTAACACGTTGGATATCTTGCCGAATTAATATAGCTTGATTGTTTAGCCTTTCAATATCAGCTAGGGAAGATTCAGGATCAAGTTCTACTAACCTGTCACCCTTTTGTACCTGCTGACCTTCTTTTACCCTGGTTTCATTGATAAATTTAATTTTGCCACTACTAAGCGATCGCACTGGCTGCACTTCTTCACCTGGAATCAACTTACCATGAGCTTGGGCTACATCATCTACTTTACTCAAAGCTGCCCAGGCGATCGCACCAAATACTGCTGCACTTAAAATTATCCCTACCAATCTTGTATAAAGCGGTGGTAGTTCTTGCACTGCTTTACCTAGTTCATAATCTAGATAAGTATCAGGGTTAGCAAATTGCTCTCTAGTTTGCCGAGATTGAGCTGGGGATGAACTTAAAGGCAGTTTCATATCTTTATATTTACATTATTACTTTATATACTTTTACTATAAAGTAAAAGCACATTTTTACTTACAATCTCAGCAATAAAAACCTATACCAAGTAACGTCTTTCGCTTGTGAGACGAACACTGCCTAGCATCATCTCTGCACTTGCTTAATATCAGTAGAGTCTGGGATTATTTTAGATCAATTTCTAGATTGAACCTAATGATTTATCTGAGATAACACCGTTGTCAAAGTGCAATGTTACAATCAATTTTAAATGTATTAACGAAATTTCATCCAAATAATCACCAATAATCTAAAATCTATTGCCATTATAGACAAGCTCAATTCATCAGCTTAATATGGTAGCTTGATTAACTAATGCTACTGAAAGCCATAAAAATCTGAAGTATATGCTCGGTTCTTGATGGGGTAAAACTGCCAGCCTCTATCTATCATCAGCTACACAAGAGGCAGTGCAAGATATAATTCTTTCTCACTTTTCTAAAATAAGCGAACGGACAGTCATTAGGACAAAAAAGACTTTTTACAAAATTTGGTAACGCCATCTTGCAAAGTCTGCAATATTAGATATACTTAAAAAATCAATAGTCTTAAACTGCCGATCAATAGCTGGAAGGCTGCATATTTTAGCTCCAATATTCAAGTATGCCTGCAAAATTTTAGGAATCTCAACATTACATAAATCTGGATAGTTTTGAGTCAGTTCTAGACAAGATTGTGAATTTGGATAAACCAAAATACTTGGATGCATCAAGCCATTCTGCTGAAAATAATCATAAGCACAAGTAGCTTGCCAAGGACATTGTGTTAATAGTGATGCACAGCCAAAGAAATATTGGTTTTTACTCCAGATGAGATAATTTACTAGCCCTTCCCAAAGTATTAAAAGTGCCTGACTGTTGCGATATTCTTTAGATATACATACACGCCCAACTTCAACTGATGCCTGAAGCACAGAATTGGGAATCGCATTAAGATTAAATATATCGGCAGCATCAAAACCTAGCCTTTGAGAAGCCATTGTATACGTTTGCATCCGATAAGTTCCAATCGTTTTTCCCGTTTGTTTGGAGATCAGGATTAAATGATGGCAAACCGCATCAAACTTATCTATATCCATTTGGGTAAAGTTAGAAGCAGAAAACCCTAACCCTAGTTCAATATTAAAAACTTCAAAGCGCAACCGAAAAATTGATTTTAATTCTTCTTCAGTTGAGGCCAACCGTAGGATATATTTTTCAGTTTGAAGGACGGGAAAATCTTCAATAGAGGCAGGAGGATTCAGTGGGTAATTGATGTTGCATCCAGAAACTTCCATCTATCTTCCTACTTAGATTTGCGAAAATATCCTACTAGGATTTAGGCACTATACAAATAGTTCACATTATACATTAATGTGTCGAAGCGTGATTGAGACGGTTTTCGATAACAGAACCTCTAGAGAGCTTTTTTACTCTCTTGAATTAGGGATAGAGTACTTTTATTATGGAGATTAATTCCCAAAAAATCTGGCAATAAGATACAAAATTTTCCTTTGATCTTTGATATACGCTATAAATGCAAGTCAGTTAAAAGAGTCACAATCAGGGCAGAAAGCCCCTGGATTGAATCTAGGGGCTTGAATAATTTTGGTTGCGATCCGCCTGCGGCGTTTTCGTTGCGTAGGCGTAGCCCGTCGTAGACATCGCCATCGCCATCTGCGGTAAATGCACTCTAAAATACTTAATTAATTACGGTGATTATTGCTGTAGTGAACCCTTGTACCAGCCCAAAGCAACTTCTCCCGCAGCGTCTGATAGTAGGAATTGTTCTCGCGCAAAATAATAAATTTAGCCCGACAATCTGCCATCCGCACATCAACGCGGTGTCCCGGCCAAATTGAAGTCCCTAAAACCCCATCTGTCCACAGCTTGGTACTCAAATCGTAATCGCCCAAAGGCCAAATACTTACCACAGAACCAGGGGGTAAAACCAGAGGGCGACTAGAAAGACTCATTGCACAAATCGGAGTGATAGTAATCGCCTCCATCCCATCATGGATAATTGGCCCATTGGCAGAAACGGTGTAACCAGTAGAACCTGTGGGAGTAGCAATGATTAACCCGTCCCCGACGTATTGATCGACTACCTCACCATCGATTTCCATTTCCAGAATTGAGGTAATCATCCGGTCAGCGGAAGCAGGTTTGACACAAAATTCATTCAAAGCCAAGTAACGCTCACTCACTGGTTCCAAATTAGACCCATGACCCTCATACACCGCAGCTTGTAACATCATCCGCCGTTGGATAGCATAGCGATCCTCAAACAGCCGATCCCAAACTTTCTCCGTATCTTGAAACTCGTCCGCTGACTCAGTTAAAAACCCCAGATGACCTCCCACATTCACTCCCAGAATTGGGATGCCAGCTGGGGCTAAATGTCTGGCACCAGCTAAAATAGTACCATCACCACCGAATACCAAAGCCAGATCGATTGGTTGAGTAGCTGAAGCCAAAAAGACGGGATAAGGGTTGTCTTTCGGCCCGCTAGGCCCCATCAACACCTGGCACTCACGATTTTCGAGTTGTTTAGCACAGATTTCTGCCCGTTCTTTACTCCGGGCATCCCGCGCTTTATAAGCAATGATTACCTGCTTGAGTTGCACGCACAGTTACCACTTCAGGAGATTAAACTGCTCCATATCGACGGTATCGCGGTTGCGATAAATGGCCAGCACGATCGCTAAACCTACCGCCGCCTCGGCCGCCGCCACGGTAATCACAAATACTGTGAAAACCTGACCTTTAATTAATGTTGAGTCAAGGAAGTTGGAAAATGCCATTAAATTCAGATTAACAGCATTGAGCAGTAACTCAATTGACATCAGCACCCGCACAGCGTTACGGCTGGTAATTAAGCCATAGATGCCGATGCAAAATAAAGCTGCTGCTAGTAATAAAAAGTACTGGAGTTGCATGAATCTGGGTATCTCTCCTAAAAAAATCTGGCTGTTTATCTACGACTGAAGCCGCAAATATTACTCTTTTGTTTCGCTGGTTGTTGATACCAGTTCTCTGGGGCGTTCTTGCAAAGTCAAAACAGTTTGCCCCAGTTTGGATGGTATCAGTTGATCTGGCAAATATTCCCGACGCGCCAAAATAATTGCTCCTACCATCGCTATCAGCAGCAAAATGGAAGCTAGTTCAAAAGGCAGTAAAAAATCGGTGAAGAAATGTTCTCCAATCAAAACTATAGAACTTTCACCACCCGCCACTGGAGGAGTTGAGTAAGCCCAAGGAGTAGCCAGCACCATCGTACTTAAAAGACCAAACAATCCTACACTGACTATACCCGTTAGTACTTTCCGCACCCAAGAGTTGGGAAATGCTACAAAATCCTGGCGTTTGTTCACCAACATAATGGCAAACAAAATCAACACGTTAACTGCCCCAACATAAATCAGTATTTGTGCAGATGCAACAAAATCACCATTCAGCAACAGGTAGATTCCCGCTATGCTGATGAACACGCCCCCCAGCATAAAGGCAGAATAGACGATGCTGGAGAACAGCACCACGCCAATGGCTGCCCCAATCATCATCACGCCCAGTATGCCAAGCGATACTAACTGTACTCCTTCGGCTAGATTCACTGTTTTTTGTCCTTAGTCAATTGTCATTGGTCATTAGTCATTAGTCATTGGTCATTGGTCATTAGTCATTGGTCATTAGTCAAATAACATAGACGCTTCTGCGGCTTCCCGCAGGGTAGGACAAATGACATTTATTTTTCCGTTTGTTCCACAAGGTCTTCTGGACGCGCACCCGCACGTGGCGCATCTGCGGGCAGTCCATGTGGTTCGAGAACGCCCTTGGGCAGGTAAACTAATTCGCGTAGTGGTGTAACCATTGGGTCATCTGTTACTTTATAGGGCAGACGACCGAGGGCTACACTGTCATAGTTCAATTCATGGCGATCGTAAGTGGCAAGCTCATATTCTTCTGTCATAGATAGACAGTTGGTGGGGCAATATTCCACACAATTACCGCAAAATATACAAACTCCAAAGTCAATGCTGTAGTGATTGAGTTTTTTCTTTTTGCTAGCTTTGTCGAATTCCCAATCTACTACAGGCAGATTAATTGGACAAACGCGAACACAAACTTCGCAGGCGATGCACTTATCAAATTCAAAGTGAATTCTACCGCGAAACCGTTCGCCAAGAATCAATTTCTCGTAAGGATACTGTACAGTAATTGGACGCCGCTGCATGTGGTCAAAAGTAACAGAAAGTCCCTGACCAATGTAGCGCGCAGCTTGTACCGTTTCTTTGGCGTAATCACCAACTTGTTTCAGGAACTTGAGCATTGTATTTCACTCTCTCTTTTTAAGCTATCAGCGTTATTTGTCCCTTGTCCTCTCTTACAAAGTTCTGATCGCCGGAAACCGGCGCTCAGACTTTGCGCTTTGTCCTTAGTCATTAGTCATTTATACTAATGACTAATTACTAACCACCGAAGGCAAAGGGAAAGGCTAGTTTCAGGGCGGCGGTTAATAGGAGATTAACCAAACCAACTGGCAACAAAAACTTCCATCCTAAATCTAACAGTTGGTCAATCCGTACCCGTGGCACTGTCCAGCGCAAGAGGATGGCGACAAACACTAGTAAATAGGCTTTGAACACGGTCATAATAATACCCAAAGCCGCAGTTACTATCTGGAACACGGGATTTACTTCACTGACTCCCAGCCAACCAGCGATCAGGTTGAGAGGAAGGGGAAAGTCCCAACCGCCCAGGTAGAGAATTGCTACCAGTAGGGAAGAAAGGATCAAGTTAACGTAAGAACCCAGGTAGAACAGACCAAATTTCATACCTGTGTATTCAGTCTGATAGCCTGCTACAAGTTCTTCTTCTGCTTCGGGTAAGTCAAAGGGCAATCGTTCGCATTCAGCTAAGGCGGCTATCCAAAAAATCAGAAAGCCGATTGGTTGTCGCCAAATGTTCCAGCCCAAGATGCCGTAGCCAGATTGCTGATTGACAATATCAACGGTGCTGAGGCTATTAGACATCATAGCGATCGCTAACACTGCCAGCGCCAAAGGAATTTCATAACTAATAGATTGCGCTGCTGCCCGCAAGCCTCCTAAGAGAGCGTATTTGTTATTAGATGCGTAGCCAGCCATCAGCAAGCCAATGGGCTGAATGCTTGACAAGGCAATCCACAAAAATACACCCATGCCCACATTGCTAATTACGATATTCTGCCCAAATGGGACGATCAGGAACGACAGAAACACCGGAATTACTACAATAATTGGGCCGAGGGTAAACAGCCAGGGATCAGACTTAGCTGGTACTATATCTTCCTTAAATACCAACTTCAAACCATCCGCTACAGGCACCAGCAAACCAAAAGGCCCCTGGAATTCTGGCCCAATTCGCTGCTGTGCGGCGGCAGAAATTTTCCTTTCTAGCCAAGTAGCAACTAATACCCCCACTGTTGCCCCAATCAGCATCAGTATCATTGGCAGGGGCATCCAAATCGCTTTGGCTGTTCCTGCTGGTATACCTAAATCCCGGAGGGATTCAATAAAAGTTCCTTGGAGGTCAATTCCTGAATTCATGTTTCCGCTCTTTAAGACATCGAGTTATGGTGAGTTACAACTATGAGTTGAATTAATACCTGTAAATTCACCCATTTATAATTTTTGCTGCGATCGCGCCTGATTGAAGGTTTGTTGCCAATTCCCATGCCTAGTATATCCTTGGATGGTTTGAGCACCCTGAAGCGAGATGAGAACTTCTACTTATGGTTGGCATTGAGATTGGCCATTGAGTGAACACGGGGACAAGGAGAGAATATATTTTTAGGACTTACGCAGTGATTTTATCTCTGAACACCGCCTAAACAGCGCATAGTGTATGGGGCATTGGTTCGATTTTCCATGCCCAATGCCCTATTTGCAATTTCCATTTACCGTTGGTCAATGGGTGTATAAGTAACTTCGTGCTTACCGTTGTAAACCTGGGTAGGACGGAAAATCCGGTTTTCTGCTAGTTGTTCTTTCCAGTGGGCTAGCCAACCGGCAACGCGGGCGATCGCAAATATTGGCGTAAACAAGTCTGTGGGAATACCCATTTTCTTATACACCAAACCGGAGTAAAAGTCAACATTTGGATAAATCCCTTTTGAGGCGAGTTTTTCCTCTACGACTCGTTCCATTTCTTGGGCAATGTCATAGTTCTTGTCATACCCAAACTTCTCAAACAACTGTTCGGCCAATTTTTGCAAAATCGTGGCTCGTGGATCTTTTACTTTATAAACACGATGTCCAAAGCCCATAATCCTAGATTTGCGTTCCAAACAATTCTCTATGTAAGGACGGACATTTTCCACAGAGCCAATTTCTTCCAACATCTGAATCACTTCTTCATTGGCTCCACCATGCAGAGGCCCTCCCAAGGTTCCCACCGCACTAGCAACTACAGCGTAAGGATCAGTCAGGGTAGAAGCTGTCACCCTGGCACTGAAAGTGGAAGCATTCATTGTATGCTCGACGTGAAGTATCAAGCAGATATCAAAAATCCGCGCCGCCAATGGGTCGGGTTCTCGCTCATCGAGCATATATAGAAAGTTGGCGGAGTAGTCTAAGTCATCACGGGGACGTACCGGGTCATTGCCATTTCGCATCAACTGGAACGCCGCTACCATTGTGGGAATGGTTGCTATCAAACGCACAACCGAATCTCGAATATAGGCAGGATTATGCAAATCTCGGAGCGAATAAAACAAGCCTAAAGCAGCAGCAGAGGCTTGCAAGGCATCCATTGGGTGACCACTTTCTGGAAAGCATTTCATCATGTCCCGAATGCGGTATTTTATCCGCCTGTGGTAACGAACTTCATGCTCAAATGCTTCCAGTTCTTCTTTATTTGGCAGTGCACCCCAGATTAAGAGATAAGCAGTTTCGAGGAACGTACTTTTTTCTGCTAGTTCCTCAATCCGAATGCCACGATATTCTAGTAATCCCTTTTGCCCATCAACATAGCTAATGCTTGATTGGGCGGCAGGAATGCCTTCTAAACCAGGCTTGTATTCGCACACCATCATGGCAACACCATTTACTTGTTGAAATATCTGATCAAGCTAACTTACCAGAAATTATTGTCGCCATAACAGTAGCCGTTCTAACAACAATCAGAAATGTTGAAAAACTGTTACAGCAGGTACTTGGGTGGTGTCAACCAAAACATCTGACTACAACCCAGAGGAGAACCTGTTTCTGGTAGTTTTATCCCAATCATACCTGCTTTTTTCAAGACTAAGCTTCCTTTTACTTCTCCCCACAGAAGAATTTCTGCCCAATTAGTCAATTCTGGTTCATGTCCAACTAGTGCCAGTTGGGTATTTTGCGAATAATTTCTTGGCTCTAACCAGTCTTTGAGCCAACTAGAAATTTGACCATCGGGGGCGAGGTGGCTAGATTCCTCTAACTGGGAGCTTAGTTTTTCTGCTATGAGAATTTCAGCTGTTTGGCGGGCACGCACTAAGGGACTGGTGACAATCAAATCAAAATTTAAACCTAACTTAACAAACTTGTGGGCAACTTGCTCAGTTTTTTGCCGTCCTTCTTTGGTAAGGCTGCGCTCCTCATCCTTGATGCCTAATCCCTTGTCTTCGGCGATGCCATGACGAATTAAATATAGTTCCATATTTTTAGTTTTATTAGCGTAGTGGGGCGTAGCCCTTGCTGAGTTAGAGGTTATGTCTGATGTTAATTAATTGTATCCCCTCAATATTTCGGGGAAAGAGTTATTCAGGCAGCCATGACAAACCAAAAGAATTGAGAACAGATTTTTCGAGAATAATAGTCGCCAAAGGGGGAATATTCCCAACGTGAGAAATGCGGTCACGGATATACTCA
>NZ_JBGTFY010000013.1:0-3218 GCF_041747015.1 Nostoc sp. | reverse complement strand
TTCAACATTCCCAACGTCGTATCTTCTTTGACCTTAGTTTCGTTGATAAATCTACTAATGTTTTTGTGGGTTTTAAGAAATTCTTTCCAAGGTTCTCGCAATTCTCTGAAACGATGTTTAAAAATAGCAAACTGCCAAAAGCCGAACCAATCACTGTTCTTTAAATCTAAAAGAATTTGTTCTTCTTTTAGTTCATTTTTGCAAACTGATTTGCCTGTATATTCTTTGCTAAGTCTACCCCTGTAGAACTTACTCGTAGTTGTCCAAGCGGCACGAATCTGGTTGAGTTCGCTCCCTTGATCAATACCTTCGCTAAATACATCATTTATGCCGGATTCATCCCAGCTACAGCAAATTTCTGTAAATAACTCTCTGCCATTATCAAAATAAAAATCCCGTCCCTCACGGATAGCAGCATCCTCAATGAAGGAGAAACCTTTAATAATTACTTGCAGCATTTGGAACAGGTAAGAACTAAATAAGTTAAGAAATTCCCGTTGCCTGGGGTGTAAGTTGAGATCATCTATAGGGTCAAGAGGTCGAAAGCCCAATTGCTTAAGTTGTAGATAATCTATACGTAACCTCATCCAAGCCCAAAAAGTTTGTCTGTCTTTGAGCCAAATTTTTTGATCTCGTGTTCGAGTAGTCAATGGGCAGATTGGTAACTGCTTAAATTTAGATATCATTCGCTTATGCTCTTGCAATAATGTAAGTTCGTCTTGATGCCCTAATGCCACTCTCAGTAGTGATTTACCTTCTTTAATTACCATTGCTACCTTTTGTTTGTTGTAAATAAATGCTTGCCCCAACTGATTAAAGTTGGAGCATTTTTATCTCTTAAAATGGGCAATCAATTTGTAGGCTAGGGCAAGCGTAACTATTACTATTTCTAGCCACTGTTTTAAGGCTACAAATGCCATTATTTAAGTAGTAGCATTGTCCACAAACCAGAGGTAATTCTGTTCGTTCCTCGTGCAGCATTGAAGCTGAAATATTAATTGATAAATCAATCATTTTTACTTGCTTCATCCCCTCGCAATAGCCCTGTAAATACATGATTTCAGCATTCATTGGCAGACGACCATCGAAGCCGTCGCTAATGCCTTCTAGATAAATTTCCTCAATAGCTTCGTAGGACTCTACTCTCTGGTCTTGATCTAAATCGAGTAAGTATGTCATTATTTGTTTACCTAGTTTTGGGTACGGGCGATCGCACCTTGCCTCGAAAACAAATGTGATCGCCTTTTAACTTAATTATTGTCATTATAACCTAGTACACCTGGTTATACACCTATATAAACCTTATTTATAGTATCTTTACATTTAACCGTGTACACTCGGTTATCATAGAGCTATGAAAGGAAACAGAACAGGCAAGGGGTATTATCAGGTACAGGGCAAAGAGCCAGTGGCAAAGAAGCCGCTAACCGTTAAGCTACCCGTAAGTATGGATGAAGCTGTACGAGAAATAGCTGGCGACAATTTAGCCAATTGGGTAAGAGAAGCGATCGCGGCTAAATTGGCGACGGAACAGCAGCAGGATTTGTCTGCTTAAAGCAGTGGGGGCGCGATGGAATTTGAGCAACTATTACAGTCCCTATTCAGAGCCAACGATGCGAAGTATATCCTGGAGATGCGATCTCACCACGAGGTCAGGCAGCAGAGTTACGCAAACGTCAAAAGATGTACCGATGGATCGACCGATAGCCTGATCTGCCTTTTCATGAGTCGATAACCAAAGCTGAGAAGTTCGCACACGGAGTGGATATGACGGAAACCATCACAACCTTTGTCACGTTCAATATGCCGCCGGACGTAGTGGACAAGTTCAAGACGGAGTGGCTCAAGGATGCCGCGTTCATCGCTAGGCAGCCAGGACAGAAGGGCGGCACGCTCTATAATCGCATTGGTGGCAATGAACAGGTGGAGTTTATCAATGTTGCTCATTGGGAGAGCGAAGATGCCTTGAATGCAGCGCGAGATGCCGCCCTGATCGAGCGACAGAAGGAAGGACGGGATCAGGCAACGCTTTTCAAGGATTTAGGCGTATCGGTGAGCGCTGAAAATTATGTAGTCGAGGTTCCATATTGAGTAGTGGTTGTGGTTCGAGATTGATAGCCATCATGTGAGTGGGTCAGAACTTGACCCACCCGTTAGGCGATCGCCGAAAAGTTAGAGCGAGAACAGCAGCAGGATATGTCTGCTTAAATGCTAGAACCAACCGTTGAACAACTAAAAAGCTTGTACGAGCAGTGCTATCAATTCCTTGAACTACTTAGCAGGCAATCCAGATAGCTTAAGAACCTGATTGAGTTTAGCTTGCTCTACGGGCGGTTCAGCAAAAAACACAACGGACTTCCTGAAAGGAGCTTGGAAAGATAGTTCAAACGTAACTGTCTCGTCTGGATTAGGCTCATGAAGCGATGGAACTAGCGCACGTCCAAAGGTATAACGACTGTTATGCACAATTAACGTATAAATTGACTGACTACCTTGAGATGCTGGGTAAATAATTGCTCCAAAACCTCAATTTTTAAAATCAGTCGTTATAGTAAATTTTGAATTATTTGAATAGCTATTACTTGCTAAAAACCCTTGCAGACCCCAAGTATCAGCAGTGTCACCAAGCGCGATCATACTTGTTGCTGGCTTAATATCTACGGCTGTAGCAACAGACGTAATTACAGTATCCTCAGCAACTACGATATAGTTAGCTCCGAAATGCAGGCAAGAGCCTTTACGGATGTAAACTTTGCCTAAATCCTGCTCGGTCACAGTTAGGCTAACAGCTTCATCACCAACCGCGATCGCTGTGCTTGGGGTGATGGTATAGACTACAGGCTCGTCGCTACCACCATTTAGACCGCCAACATAAATAAACGTATTAACAGACATCGGATTAAACGAGCGAAACTACGATTCTAGGTTAGACACAACAAGCCGTAGTGAGGAATCGATGCCCGAACACCCAAACCCATTAAGGGGTTGTTTTTCTTGGGATGCGAAGCCCTGCGCTCTTTCACCGTCCTTGTCTTATCCAATCCCGCCCTGCTCTCTTCTTCGCTTCAGCCGAATAGTAAAGCTTCCGTTCTCCAAAAACAACCCCACCAGAACTAATGACCCGACATTGCCAGCAGTGGGATTCAGTGTAAAACACTATCAAGGTAACGCCAACGATGCCAATAACAGCGCGAATAATGGTTTGAGTCATGGCGAAG
>NZ_JBGTFY010000012.1:0-7415 GCF_041747015.1 Nostoc sp. | reverse complement strand
CGAGCCTTACTCCCATAAAAATTTACTGCTAGTAATTGATGAGGCGATGCGATTGCTGTCATTGTTGGAGGAGAGCGATCGCACCTGGGCGATTCAATATTTACTTTCTCGCTTCGCTAAGTCTGGCGGTACATTAATTATCGTCTTGCATGGCTCTAACCTGACAAGCGTGGTCGGTAAAGCTACGGCTGGGCTGGCAGATACGTTTAAGCAATCGGTTAACTTTATTGGCTGTGTAGCTCAAGCGGTTAGCGCTGGTGGTCTACGCAAAATGAATGTTGCTAGTGGAGAATATTTCAAAGCCAATCCTAACAACTTTGGTGAACCCGTTAGCGGTGGCAACTTGGGCATGATTCCCGAATGGCTAAAGACCCACAAGCATCCAGGCAATGGGCAACCAGACCCAGCAAGAACATTACTTCAGTTTTTTCCTGAATTGATTCAACACCATGAACCGGCAGTTATGCCAATCGGTGAGAAAATTGCACCGACAGATGCAGTTAATCATCTGGAGTCCATTTTTTCAAAACCTTATCAGGAGGTGGAATTTCTGGAACTAGAAGAAATTACTATTTCTGAGGCGGATTTAGAACAGATTGTGGCAATTGTTGCGGCTACTGCTAGTCCTCCAGCTTCTTTTGCCGCGATCAGAAATAGCCGCAAGTGGGGCGAAGAGAAAAAGAGTGTTCTTTACTTGAGGAATGCCTTGTCACAATTGATTGATAATAACCAATTGTGCGGAAATGAAAAAGATGGTTTTAGCGTTATTAACGTTAACCAGTAATATTCGTCCCAGTTCTAGTTGAGTTCCGGTTGAGTTCCGGTTGAGTTCCGGTCAAGTTCCGGTATTCTCACATCTCCAAGTACCTCTGAAAAATAGAGTCGTTTTTGTCTCTCCAGCAACTTTTAATTTTTTCTAAACATTTTCTGGAATGTCGGAGCATAGGAAGTTTAAAAATGAGTGATAAATTAACCACAGCATTGCAAAAATTAGCTATCAGCCCAATTAAGGCAGACAGGCTGGCTATCGAACGCCTGGAAAAACAGTACGGTGCTTCTTTACTAGAAATTACCAATGAGCTTGAAGATTATGCCATCGTTCACCAATCTATTCAAGACCAAAGAGCTAAACCCAAAAATCAGTTGATTATCGTTTGCTGTTATGGCTGTCTTTGGGGTGCAGTTATCGGAATTGCGACGTTGTTTATTAAGCCCAGCGTTACTGTAGCGGCGATTGGGTTGGGTTTTACGGCTGGAGTGTCTGGGAAATTGTTGGTTCAAAGAGGAAATTGAAATTATTCCTGTCCTAACCGCTATAACTTCCTTATGGGCACTTTTACACCCGAATTTTATACCTATAGCTGTAAGTGTATCGCCTATGGGTGTACGCTATTTACTGGAAACCTCATCGCACAGTATAAAACTCGCCAATATAATAAAGCAAGTATAGTCATTAAAACAGTGGCGAGATTTGATATGGAGTGCATCACTTCCA
The DNA here is from genome assembly GCF_041747015.1 of Nostoc sp. GTDB lineage: Bacteria > Cyanobacteriota > Cyanobacteriia > Cyanobacteriales > Nostocaceae > Nostoc. Next base: position 5,920 of record NZ_JBGTFY010000012.1, on the reverse strand, counting down.
GGTTATTATCTTTATAATTTGCTCTTGATGAAGTAAAATCGCATCAAATCAACCCAAAACATCTTTACTACTTTTAGAATTGGGATTATCGATATCTTAACTTGAAGAGCTTGTGGCATAATGAGCAATATTCCCACGGGAGAAAAATCATTGTTGAGGTAGATTGAATGCCTGTTACCTACGAACTTAGAGATTATCAACATCAGTGGATAAAAGATATTTGGAATTCTTGGGAGAATGGTAATAGGCGAGTGCTTGCACAACTCCCGACAGCCGCCGGGAAAACGGTGTGCTTTGCACATATTTCCCATAAATTCTTTGAGCAAGGAAAGCAAGTTTTAGTCATTGCCCATCGGATTGAGTTGATATCTCAAGCTGCCGAAAAGCTCTCAGAAATTATCGGTGAACCAGTTGGGATTATCAAAGCAGGTGTTCTGGCTAATCCTGAGCGAAGAATCCAAGTTGCTAGCGTTCAAACGTTGAGCAGACGAGAGGTATTAGAGTTGCCAATGAACATTGGACTTTTGATATTAGATGAAGCGCATCATGCGACTGCTTTATCTTATCGACGATTAATTGAACATTATGAAAGCGCCCAGATATTAGGTGTAACTGCAACTCCCCAAAGAATTGACGGTCAAGGTTTTGTTGATTTATTTGATGATTTGGTTGTTGGTATTGACACGGCTAAATTAATCCAGACTGGGTATTTAAGTAAGTTTCGATTATTTGCAACGAATCAAACTATTTCGACTCTTGGAGTTGCAAAATCTCGTGGGGATTTCAGAGCCAAAGAGCTAGCGGTTGCCGTCACTAGTCAGATTGGGGTTAGTGAAATCCTTGAGAATTACTTTAAATATGCACGAAATCTTCGTACAGTTATTTTCGCCTGTAGCTTAGAACATTCTCGTGCCCTGGCTGCGGAATTTTCTCGTAATTATATTAGTGCCGAACATTTGGATGGGAAAACTCCCCCACAAGAGAGATTAGAAATATTGCAGCGTTTTCGCAATGGCACTACCCAAGTAATTACTAATTATGAAATCTTAACCGAGGGCTTTGATTGCCCTAATATTGAGTGCGTCTACTGTGTCCGTCCGACTGAAAGCTCTACTCTTTGGCTGCAAATGCTGGGGCGGGTTCTTAGAACTTACACTTTAAAACCAACTGCGGTGATTATTGATATTACCGATAATTGGAAAAAACATGGGCTTCCTGATGAGCCACGCAAATGGAGTTTATTACCTGAAACTATATCAGAAATACAAAACAAAGGCTTAATCCAATGTGAGCATTGCACCCATATTTTTAAACCGCTAACTGATGAATTAGCTAAAATTGAAGCCGAAGTTGACAAGGATGGAGTGCTGATTCAACATCACCAAGCTATTTGTCCAAGCTGTGGTGAAACGATTGATTTTACAACTATTGAGAGTCCTGCAAAGCCAAATTTTAGCAGAATCCGACTTAGACAGGGTTTTAGCCTCGAGCTTACAGAAATTGACCTTTCTGTTTCTACTTACAGATTAGACTTAGTTACTGATACGATCCGAAGGCAAGGTTTACGGGGTGCGAGTCCCACTAAAATTTATAGCGCCATTTTCATCGCTTTTATTGAAAATATTACTAGATTTACTCTTGGAGATTGGCGCGAAATCGTTAAAATGGTTGAGCCATCCCAATCAGCAATTACCAAAAAAGCATGGGAACTGTACAAGGAAGCTTTTGAACGACATAAGAACCGCATCCTAGCTATATCTTTTGTTGAACAGAAAAAGCTAAAACAACAAGGCAGTAACAATGTGGCGACTAATGTAACGACAATAGAAGCTCTTGGGCAGTTGGAGAACAGTATATTTTGGGAACCAAAACCACAGGAAAAGTCATCTAAGTTCAAAAAGAATTTAGGCGATAATTATTTTAAAATGAAGTACAAATCACAATGGAAAGAATCTTTAACTTACTGTTCAATGCTAACAGGTGATTTTTTAAACATAAATGCTGGTCTATTTCATGTGGAAACTAAAGATGTATATGTAAATATCTGTATTGAGGTTAGAGAACTTCCTGGGTTGAAATCCAAACTAACAGAGATTTGTGATCCCGCAGAGATTGAATATGCTTTTACCCAGGGGTTTGGCAAGCTTGCTAAGATCATGTTCCGGTTAAGTTAATTCCCAATGTTGGGTCATGATTAACTTGATAATTTTCTAAATATTCATTTGCCTCCTTTGATGCCAACATCCTACCATCTGGGTGTAAGTTGAAATCAACCCCTGGCTTGAAACCTCCAAGAAAATAGTTTTTGAGTCATGCTTGTCGATACATCCTCTACGGCTTGTTGATAACTTTCCTTACCTACGTATTCTTGCAAGAACCAAACAAAATTTGCTCACCTCTACTTGCACGAGAGCTTCTTTGAGGATTATTGTCTCATCCTCTAATTGTGCTATGGTTAGAATTTTTTGAATTTCTTGCAGATTCTGACAAGAAATCGCTTCTATCAACTGCTGTTTTAGGAGTTCATTTTGCTCTTTCATTTATTTCAATGCTCAACAGTACTTCAGTGCGTTAACTATTGTACAGTGACTAATTAAATTACGTTGAGACAAATTCGTGTCATCAAGTTAAGCCTTACCCACAGGAAGAAGCCCCTTATAGAATAAGCTAAAATATTAATCAAAATCAGTCCAACTTTCGCCTAAGAAACGGAATTATCAATTTTTTAGTGGTCTAGAAGTTCGATTCTTCCAGTAAAATTTTGTGATATTTTCTCTAAAAGGTAATTATTATGAGTCAATCTGATTCACTTTTGGTTAAGCTTCGCAAGTATTATTTTGTTATAAATCAATCTGATTCACTTTTGGTTAAGCTTCGCAAGTACTATTTTGCTACATTTTTCGCAGGAAGCCTTGGTGGATTTACTTACGCTGCCCTATCTTCTCATAGTTTACAAATTGTAATGATTGGAGCTATTATCGGTGGTCTCAGTTATAGCAGTGCTGAGTCTGTAAGTCTGCTAGGCAATACTTGGTGGCAGAGAGGATTATTGTGGGGAACAACTATGGCAATTACTATCGGTGGTCTTATTCATCTATTACTACCATCAGTTCATTATAGTTTTCTGCCGCGTCTCATTGGTTTTCTAGCTGCTGGTTTACCATACTACCTTGCGAGGGGGCAAAAAGGGCTAATACGCAAATAGAAGGCAGGCGAATAGCCCAATGGCACGCTTGTAAAGCTCTAAGTTATGCAGAATAATTACACCTGACTGAATCCCAAATCATACAGCGACACAATCAGCAGATGTTCTTGCGCCGAAATGCCCAACTGTTGCAGCAGGAGTTAAGCTTTGAAGCCGAACTTTTGGCAGAAAATCCAGAGTTAGCCCAGGTCATTCATTCTCTTAATATGCAGGAGATTCAGAGTAATCAGCAAGGGCTAAAAAATGTTTTAGGCTCAGAAGAATCAGCGCCAAAAAAACAAAGTGTTTGGAGTAAGTTTTTTCCGGGATTGCGAGGATGAATGAAAAATTTTGATATCAAAGCTCGCCTTAGTTCATTAGTTAAACAAACAACTCAATAAGGACTGAATTCTTACCTTTTTTCTACCCTACCTGTAACCGTTACTGTATTTTTTACTACTCAGTTTGAGACTACTGGGATAAATTCGGTTCACCTTGGGCTGGAAAGCTCTTAAAATTGCGCCGTACCCAATCCATTCCTACCTCATTGTTCAACTTAATTCGTTGTGGGGTATTAGCGTAAATCTTGCCTAAAATCCTTGCGTCTTGCTCTATGACTACATCAATCAACTTTAACAGATTGCCTTTAATTAAATGTGCAATCGGAGAACGTGCTTTCATGTACATCAAGACAAACACACGAGATTGATGTTCTGTTTCTGGAAGATAGAAGTGGCATTCCTTCAGGCTTAACAGCTTATTGTCACCGTGCATCAATCCCATAAATGGGAAGAAATTTTCTAAATGAGCTTCTAACACTTTTGGCATCGCTAGTTGAGCAGGATTTTGGAAAATTTCAGCAAATGTAGGTTGCTTTCTAGGTTGTATCAAATAGGCATGAGAATGTAACCCTTCGTCAATGAACTGCTTTACCTGAACTTCTTCAATCTCAAATAATTCTCTATGCGTCCCATTTTGGTGGTTGTAGTCGTGCATATTTAATAGCAAACTCAAAATATCAGTTGAAATGCTCCGTTCCCCTGTAACTCCTATAAACTCATAATCTGCTGCAATTTCATTCATGATGTTTGGAATTGGTACTTTTGATTCATACCCTCCATAAGTCCAAATAAAGTCTCCTTGGATAACTAAATCTAGCGGCTGCATTAACGATTTAGTTGGCTTGTTAGATCCAGGCAGGACTGTACAACCTGAAGCATCAAATTCCAATGCATGAAAAGGGCAGGTGATTACACTACTGCCATCAGCTTTTGTTATGCACCATCCCTCTGATAGCATTGCACCCATGTGGGGGCAAGCGTTGGGTAAAGCACTAATTACACCGTAATTATTTTGCCAAAGGACGTAATCATTACCTAGCAAAGAAAATTTCATTGCTTTATTTGGCTTAAGCATGGAACGATGTGCCAACAGCCACGGTGCGCCTTGCAGTTGCTTCATAGTTAGAAAAAATTAACTTACTAATTAATCAGTAAGCTTATCAACTTCCTGCTGTGTCGTCAATTCACAGATTCAATGTCTTCAATGTTGATGCCTCTTTGATACCATATAAACACAAACGCTAAATTTTGATGCAGTGGTTCGACACAGTAAACGAGTTGCCAAATCAGTCCGCCCAGTTCGAGATGCCCAGATAACACAGCAACAAATTTTGGATGCCGCAGAGTACGAATTTTCACGGCATGGCTTAAACGGTGCGCGTCTGAGTGCGATCGCTAATCGCGCCAAAGTGACAACTGCGACACTTCATTACTATTTTGAGAGTAAGGAAAGCTTGTACAAAGCAGCCTTACAACGTCCAGTCGATGAAGTTCAAACCATTCTTGGACAATTGAACTTTGACGGTTTATCCCCCGAAGAAGCTCTAAAGCAGATTATCCGCATCGCAATTGCCAATGAAGCTCAAAATCCTCAGCGTCAAATGCTGTGGTTTCAGGAAGCAAGTCAAAATCAAGGAGTATATTTTAAGGAATGTAACGTTTTGAGTCTCCATGAGCATCTGCTCAAAATTTTAGAGCAAGGCATTGCAGAAGGATATTTTCGCCCCCTCAAACCGTTTTTGGCGCTGACCCATATCTTAAGTATTTGTCTGTTTTACTTCACAGTTCATGAAAACTGGAAGCATCTAACTCCAGAGATTAATCGTCTTAGTCCAGAAATAATTGAGGAACACACCGAAGAAGCAATCACCTTTATTTTGGCAGGTATTAAACGCTCACATCCATAAACGGAAAGGCTTATCTGGATTTTTAATATTAATCTGTTATCGTTTGCTGTTATGGCTGTCTTTGGAGTTCAATTATTGGAATTACGACGTTGTTTATCAAGCCCAGCGTGACTGTGATGGGGATTGGGTTGGGTTTTACGGCTGGAGCGTCTGGTAAATTGCTGGTTCAAAAAGGGGAATAAACGTCTATAATTCTGTGAGTTAGTTTGACTTAAAACTTATTTATACTCATTCTCATCATGAGAATGACTGCTTTAGTAATATTCAGCAAGCGCCACTCCACAGTACCATAACTACCACCAAGATTCATTCAGTTGTCTACATTCGCTGACACGTTAGTTCCCGATATCAGGGTAAAAGTCTGATATATATTTAAGTCATCTGATTTTATACAATCCCGAAAATGCGAGCGAAAATACGAGATACAGAGATTTTCTTTGATGTGGAAGGTTCTGCATTAGTGGTGGATGGCGCGAGCATCTACTCTA
>NZ_JBGTFY010000011.1:0-29035 GCF_041747015.1 Nostoc sp. | reverse complement strand
GGCACGAGTTTATGGCGATCGCTTCCAAAAAGGCGACTACTTAGTAATTATCGATGGTACGGACGCTGAAATCCACCAAGCTGAAGCAATTCTCAAACGTCGAGGTATTGAAGAATTCGCTATCTATGATGCCACTGATGTAAGTGATGTTCGCCCAGATATGAACCGAGTGACGGATCACCCCACACCAGTTGTTAATAGCGATCGCACCAATTACTCAACAGAGCCTCATAAAGGCGATCCTAGCGTAGTCATTGTTGACCGTCGTGATGAAAAGCTCTAACCTAAGGTAGTTTTTAATCACACTAATTCCCCAAAATTGCAGGAGCAAGAAGTTAAAAGCTTTGCTCCTGACTAAAAAAACTTGCTCCTCACTTCCGCCGTAAATATCAACAAACTTCACTTTTCGATTCCGAATTAAAAGTATATGCAAAAGCTAACCCCTTTCTTAATTAGTTGCCTTTTAGTTTTTGGTGTTGCTGCTTGTGATAACGCTTCTAAAACAAGTGAATCTGCACCCAATAATCCTAATGAAGCTCCTCAATCACCAAGCGTACAAACAACAGAAGCTTCTCAACAAGACGCACAAAGTGAAGTTCGGAGAAAACAACTTGATGCTGATATCCGTGCCCGTGAACAGCGCAATAATGTCACTGGTGGCGATGCCCAAAGAGCTCAAGGTGACTTATCAAGTGAAGTTCGCTCCAAGTTGGAGGCGAACATACCCAAGAGTCAACTAACAGTTGAAGCAGCAGACGATGGAACCGTTACTGTTGGAGGTACTGTCAACAATCAAAAGGAGTTGGCTAAAATTGAACCTTTAGCTAAGGAAATTAAAGGTGTCAAAATTGTAATTATCAAAGCAACAGTTGCCCCGCCGAGATAATCAGGTAGCTAACAACAAATTCAACTGAGCAGGTAGGCATAAATAAATTTATATACTCCTGCTCAGTGTTAATTGTTAGTTATTCTCACTCCTGATTGTAGTAAGACTTCCCCCTCCGAGTGACGCTCGTGCCTCGCTAACGCCAGTTACTCATGGGGGAAACCCAAAACCACACTGGCTCACAACTGACGGCCAATTATATTTATTGACGCTCAGTCAGTTATAAAAACTCTTGTAATTACCGAAAAAAATTATGGAAACCCAACAACAGCAACTTGAATCCATCAATTCAACCTCATCACAAGGTATGCTAGCACTTGAAGGTGCAGATACTGAAAACTTGCCCAGACTACCACCAGCGCGTGAGGCTGAATCTCAATGGCAGGCAGTTAGCAGAAAAATTTCTCAATTTTTAGAACAATTGCCCGAATACTTAAGTAGCTTTTTTAAAGATTATAAGCAGCCTCTAATAACTGTTGCTTTAATTTTGGCAGCGATTATTACAGCAAAGGTAGTACTAGCAGTACTGGCTGCAATTAATGGTATTCCATTGCTATTACCAACTTTTGAGTTAATTGGAATTGGTTACGCCACCTGGTTTATTTTCCGTTATTTACTTAAGGCTTCAACTCGGCAAGAGTTAGCCGAGGAAATTCAAGTATTGAAAAACCAAGTTATAGGCGAATAATTTTCCTAACGCTTAAATTTAATACAGCAATCCAAAGGTTCGCATTCCCGACTTCTCTAAAAAGTCGGGAATTTTGTTATCTTATTTTGGACGCAAAATGCAGTAGAAGCACAATAATGTTTACTGGTTTAAGTGTCAACTTTAGCAAAAACCCTTGTCTTACACAGTGAACGTAAATTATAAATATTTAACTGGACTTAAGATTAGTCTTTTGGATACATCAAAAGATAGAGAACATCACATTATTTTTAATTTTAAGTCACTTCTCAAGATAGTAGATCGAAGATGAGAAACGGTCTAATCTAGTTTTTGAAGTTATTTAATAGATTCTTTAACGAGGACATAATTTATGACTAATGAAGGAGTTAAGAAAGGTACAGATTCATCTGATCGAGCTGAAGCAGATAGTTACGATCGCGGCATCATCCCAGCTGAAACAGCAGCTCGAATCAAAAGGGAAGGAGATAATTACAAAACACTCCCCACAGAAGAGGGACAGGCAAGTTCAACCACCGATAACCAAACCGATCCGGCAAGTATACGCACCACTGACGGTTACACTGTGGACAAAGAAGGTTTGTTGAACAACTATGCAGTTGAACCGGAAATGTACTACGAAGAACCGGGTGATGCACGCAAACAAGCAGCAGAAGATACTGCTCAACGCGTTGAAGAACTGGGAGAAATCAATCAGGACGAGGAAGGCAAGTTGACAGAAAAGGGTGACAAGCGGGGTAGAGGTCCAGGAATAATTTAATTAACAACTATCGCTTTTTGCTGGGTGCAATTACACCAAAAAAAGTTAACAAGGCAGCTTATAGAGACGCAATAATATTGCGTCTCTACTTTTTGGGGCTAATATTTTGAGAAGTATTTTAACGTTAGTTCGACGACCTTAATCAAACATCCTCTAAGCTCGACTTTATCCATTTTTCCCTTCGGGTCATCACAAAGGTAAGCGGTCGCTAAAAAATGCGGGTTTTGATGCATACATAACATTTAAACACAGCCTTGGTGAATACTGGTGACTCGCGCAATACACTGAGACTGCAAGACAATTGTGTGTATCGAGGGGGAAATAGAGCTATTTTTAGCGGGGGATCAATAAGTGCCTAAGATCACAGACAATCACTTTTCAAACAACCTCTTAGACCTATATCAATAAACTGACACTATTGATAATCAACCTGAGCAACTCAAAAACTCACCTGCTAAGGCTTGTATCTTACCAGGCAAGGATTTTAGTTTAAGGTAGGGAGAGAGGTTCGTCGAACTCACTTTATGTTATGTAACGATGCGTGATAGCAAAACCGTAACATCCGGTTCAGATTTACTAGCAACTGAATCTTGAATTATTTATAGATAAATTATGAAATTGCTCAATCATAGTCTAAATATAATAGTCATCATCAAGAAAAGTATATACATTAAAGTTTATTCCTAAATCATAGTCTAAATATAATAGTCATCATTAAGAAAAGTAGATATATTAAAACCTATTAGTAGAGTTAAGAAAAATAGATAAAGTTTTACTTATACATTCAATCTAATATTTATTTAATAATTATCGGTTAAAGATGAACCAATTTGGATTGAAAGCCTGTAAACTGATTTCAACAAATAAATGATGCTTTGCGTCACACCAGTTTACAAACGATAACTTTTTGTAAGCTTTTGCTAATAGGTGGTTGAAATAGTCATTGATGAAATGGCTACAATCACTTCACGAACTATAGCTTGATTAATCATTAATAGTGCAAGGAATATTATCTTTTTCTTGCCCTAAATGTCATAGCTATAAGAAATAAAAACTGCATTCTAGGAGATGTTATGACAGGAATTTTAAATCAATCTTCCCGCCGTAAATTTATTTTAACAGCCGGAGCATCGGCGGGCGCTTTGCTAATTAAAGGATGTTTGGGTAATCCTCCTGAAAACCTTACCGGTGGAAGCACTCAAGCACAACCAATCGCTCAACCTGTTGCTAACATTAGCCCAGAACAAGCACCAGAAACTCCTACAATCAAGCTAGGATATATACCCATTGTAGAAGCGGCTCCTTTAATTATTGCTAAAGAAAAAGGCTTTTTTGCCAAGTATGGCATGACTGATGTTGGTCTTTCCAAACAAGCTTCTTGGGGTGCAGCTAGAGATAACGTCGAAATTGGTTCTGCTGGTGGTGGAATTGATGGTGGTCAATGGCAAATGCCTATGCCCCATTTAATTACTGAAGGTTTAATTACTAAAGGTAATAAAAAGATTCCCATGTATGTTTTGGCGCAATTAATTACACATGGAAATGGGATTGCGATCGCAAATAAGCACCAAGGCAAAGGTATAAGTTTACAACTCGCCAGCGCTAAGTCCCTATTCAAGGAATTAAAATCTTCAACACCTTTCACGGCTGCATTCACCTTCCCTCACGTCAACCAAGATTTATGGATTCGCTACTGGTTAGCAGCCGGTGGTATAGATCCAGATGCAGATGTCAAGTTACTCACAGTACCAGCCGCTCAAACTGTTGCCAACATGAAAACAGGAACAATGGATGCCTTTAGTACGGGCGACCCTTGGCCTTATCGCCTTGTGCAAGACAAAATTGGCTATGTAGCAGCATTAACCGCAGAAATTTGGAAGAATCATCCTGAAGAATACCTCGCCATCAGAGGCGATTGGGTTGATAAAAATCCCAAAGCTACCAAAGCAATTTTAAAAGGAATTATGGAAGCCCAACAGTGGTTAGATAATTTTGATAATCGCAAAGAAGCGGCTAAAATTCTGGCTGGACGAAATTATTTCAATCTTTCTTCACCAGAAATTCTGGCAGATCCATACCAAGGCAAATATGACATGGGTGATGGTCGCAAAATTGCTGATAAATCAATGGCTGCTTACTACTGGAAAGATGAAAAAGGTAATGTTTCTTATCCATACAAGAGTCATGACTTATGGTTCATAGTTGAAAACGTTCGCTGGGGATTCTTGCCAAAAGATTACATTGCCAATAATGCCGCTAAGGCTAAGGAACTTATCAACAAAGTCAACCGTGAAGATATTTGGAAAGAAGCTGCAAAAGAAGCTGGTATTACTGCTGCTGATATTCCCACAAATACATCCCGTGGTGTAGAAGAGTTTTTTGATGGCATCAAATTTGACCCCGAAAAGCCAGAAGAATATTTGAAGAGTTTGAAAATCAAAAAGGTCAGTGTTTAGTCATTGGTCATTAGTTATTTGCATTTGAGGAACACAGCATCATGACACTCGCCCAAAAACGCCCTGCAAGTCCTAGATTTAGTAATAGCTTTATATCCAGTCTGCAAAAGCAATTTCCTGAACTGATACCTCCAACGATCGCAATCACAATCTTCCTGATTATCTGGCAACTCTTCGCTTGGACTCCCGGTGCCACATTACCAGGTCCAATACAGGTTATCCAAGACACTTGGGTTTTGATTTTGTGGCCATTTTATGACCGAGGTGGCATTGATAAAGGTCTATTTTGGCAGATTCTCGCTAGCCTGCAACGAGTCGCCATCAGTTATACTCTAGCTGCGATCGTTGGTATTGGCTTAGGCATTTTGATTGGGGTTAATCAAACAATGTCCAAAGCTTTAGACCCGATCTTTCAACTACTGCGGACTATACCACCTTTAGCTTGGGTACCAATTTCTTTAGCAGCTTTACGACAAAACGAACCAGCCGCCCTGTTCGTAATTTTCATCACCGCCATTTGGCCTATCTTAATTAACACTGCTGTCGGCGTTACCCAAATTCCTCAAGATTACAACAATGTTGCCAAAGTTCTGCAACTTAGCCGCAAAGAATATTTCCTTAATATTTTGATTCCGGCGGCATTACCCTATATTTTTACCGGGTTGAGAATTGCGATCGGTTTAGCTTGGCTAGCGATTATCGCCGCAGAAATTGTCATGTCCGGTATTGTCGGCATCGGCTTTTTTATCTGGGATGCTTATCAAAATAACAATGTCAGCGAAGTTATTTTAGCTCTAGTTTATATCGGTGTTGTTGGGTTGGTGCTAGACAAAATGATGGTTTGGCTTCAAAACAAGATTCTGCCAACAGAACAGAAATAGTCATTAGTCATTAGTCATTGGTCATTTGTAAAAAACTAAGGACTAATGACCACGTACTAAGGACTAATACTTCTCTACGAGAGGCTGCGCCAACGACTACGCTACTTCGACGCCGCTCAGTACAAGTGGCGAAAGACAAAGGACTAATGACAAATGACAAAGGACAAATAAGTATGTTCGTAGCTGTTGACCAAATTGACAAAGTTTTTAATCTTACTGGCGGTGGTCAATATATCGCCCTCAAAGGAATTGATCTGCAAATTAAAAAAGGGGAATTTGTTTCTCTGATTGGTCACTCCGGTTGCGGTAAATCCACTCTATTAAATATGATTGCTGGTTTGGATTTGCCTACTGAGGGTATTGTTACCCTAGAAGGACAAAGAATCACCAAACCCGGCCCAGACAGGATGGTGGTGTTCCAAAATTATTCGCTATTACCTTGGCGGACGGTAAGAGAAAATATTGCCCTCGCTGTGGACTCGGTAATGAAGGGTTTATCCGCAGATGAACGCAACGCCATTATCGATAAACATATAGATATGGTGGGTTTGCGTCCTCATGCTGACAAACAGCCGGGAATGTTATCAGGTGGACAAAAGCAGCGAGTTGCGATCGCCCGCGCTTTAGCAATTCGTCCCAAGTTACTATTGTTAGATGAACCCTTTGGCGCGTTAGATGCTTTGACTCGTGGAAATTTGCAAGAACAACTCATGCAAATCTGCGAAGAAAATGAAGTCACGGCTGTGATGGTAACTCACGATATAGATGAAGCAGTGCTGTTGTCTGACAGAATCGTGATGTTAACCAATGGCCCAGAATCCAAAATTGGCGACATTCTAGAAGTGGATATTCCCAGACCCCGCAAACGCATGGAAGTTGTGGAACATCCCAGTTACTACAGCTTGCGGAGTGAGATGATTTACTTCCTCAATCAGCAAAAACGCATTAAGAAAATTCGGGCTAGGAAAACTGCGGACATTGTTCGTCATGGGTTAGAAAAAGTTAACTTAGAAATTGGCTTTTTACCCCTTACCGCCTGCGCCCCCTTAGCCATTGCCAAAGAAAAAGGCTTTTTCACCAAGCATGGTTTAGATGAAGTTAACCTCGTGCGAGAAAGCAGCTGGCGAGGAATTGTCGATGGTATAACTGGTGGTTATTTGGATGCTGCCCAAATGCCTTCAGGGATGCCGATGTGGTTAACATTGGGAGGACATAACAACCAACCTTTGCCAGTTGTCACTGCCCTGACCATGACTCGCAACGGTAACGCTATTACCTTGGCAAAACGCTTTTACGACCGGGGTGTACAAACATTATCCGACTTCAAAAGATACCTGCTTCACACCCGCGACCAACGGCACACAATGGGAGTAGTACATCCCGCATCCATGCACAATCTTCTGCTGCGTTACTGGCTAGCGGCTGGCGGGATTGACCCCGATGAAGATGTTGACATGAAGACCATTCCACCAGCACAGATGGTAGCTGACTTGCAAGCCGGAAGCATTGATGGTTACTGCGTCGGCGAACCTTGGAACTACCGCGCTGCTGTCGAAGGTGTTGGCTTTACCATCGCCACCGATTTAGAAGTATGGCTAGGACACCCCGGTAAAGTTCTCGGTGTGCGAGAAAAATGGGCAGAAACTTATCCTAATAGCCACATTGCTTTAACTAAAGCTTTGCTAGAAGCTTGCCAATACTGTGCAAATCCTGAAAATGCCCAAGAGATTCGGCAAATTTTGGCTGGACGAGATTACGTCAGCACCGATTTAGAGTACATCCAACTCGAAGAGAGAGGTAGTCTCACTTGTAGCTTAGATCATCCATTGCGAGACTATGCTCATCACCAATTTTATTCCGAGTCTGCTATTAACCGCCCTAGCCGCACCGAACAAATTTGGATTATGAGTCAATTAGCGCGTTGGGGTGACACTCCCTTTCCCCGAAATTGGGTAGAAGTTGTTGAACGGGTGTGCCAAGTGCGTGTATTTAGCACTGCTGCACGAGAACTAGGTTTAGATATCAGCTACACCCGCCAACCCATCAAGTTGTTCGATGGCACACCTTTTAACGCCGATGACCCAATTGCCTATCTTAACAGCTTGCAAATTAAACGCGATTTTTCTGTTGCGGAAGTCATCCTTGATTCACCTACAAGAAGAGTAGCTTGATTCAAATTTCAAGCAATAGTAACGGAAACTCGACGTCGCTAGTAGATTCTGACTGCTGTACGGGCGAACAACCGTACCCTACGGGAACGCTAAAAGCGAACATCCCTACTGAATTCTTCTTTAATTCAACATTTACTTTTTTAATTCACAAATCACCATGCAAAACCATCGTTCGAGTGTTACCAGCATAGCTAGAGAACCGTTAACAGACACAACTAGCCGCCAACCTTTTCTAGAAATTAAAGAAGTTACCAAAGTCTACCCAACAAAGAAAGGCCCTTTCACTGTCCTCGATGGTGTTAACCTCAACGTAGAACGAGGCGAGTTTATCTGTGTTATTGGTCACTCTGGCTGTGGCAAATCAACGCTGCTAAATATGGTATCGGGTTTTAACTTTCCCACTTCCGGGCAAGTGTTACTAGAAGGGCAGCCGATCACTCAGCCAGGCCCAGACAGAATGGTGGTTTTCCAAAACTATGCCCTGCTACCTTGGCGCACTGCTTTTGAAAATATTTACTTAGCCGTTAACGCCGTTTACTCTAATAAACCAGAGGCACAAAAAAGAGCGATCGTCAGAGATCATCTAGCAATGGTGGGACTAGCTGACGCTATGGATAAGAAACCAACTCAAATGTCCGGCGGTATGAAACAGCGAGTTTCTATTGCCCGTGCTTTGGCGATTCGTCCTAAAGTCTTAATTTTAGATGAACCTTTTGGGGCGTTGGATGCTATTACCAAAGAAGAGTTACAGGAAGAACTGCTGAAAATTTGGAATGAGAACCGCTGCACAGTGTTGATGATTAGCCATGACATCGATGAGGCACTATTTTTAGCAGACAAATTGGTGATGATGACTAATGGTCCCCATGCCAAAATTGGCGAAGTCATGGAAATTCCCTTTTCTCGCCCACGCGATCGCGTCCGCATTATGGAAGACCCACAATACTATCAACTGCGTAACTACGCGCTGGATTTTCTCTTTAACCGCTTTGCCCACGATGATGTTGGTTAGCTAAATAAGCTTTTTAAGCCTCTCTCCAAAGCGGGGAGAGGTTTGCAGAGGGTCAGACTAAATGCATCGAACTCATATTGTCTTAATTACGAATTACGAGATGATCAGCGGCTCAAGTTCCCGATTATGCCATTGCCGCTGATGCCATTCTGCAACGAAGGGACGGACAATAAACTTCGGCTGGCCATCGCCTTTAACGTCAATGCGTAAACCTGAGTAAGGTCGTCGCTTCTGAGAACCTTGACCATTGCGACCAACGAAGAGATGCGATCGCGCCACTAATCTATTTTCATTCCCAAAAGTTTCCATCAAATCTGCACCCTCAGCCCTCTGTCGTCGCAGACTAAACCCACTACCGCCACAAACAATCCAGTGGATATGAGCATCAGCGTGTCCCGTATCCATTGTCTCAAGGTGTTCCAAGCAGTGCGCGTGACCATTTAATACTAAATTGACTAAAGGACGCCCCTGAGTTAGAGAACCTACTTTTTTAGCCACCGCATCTAGAACACCACGGAGGCGATCGCGAATGATCAGAGTTTGTGCTTGTTGCCACTTTGTCGCCTCGGTAACATAGGGAGGATGGTGGAAATAAATCACCCGTCCCCGAACTTCGGCAGTATTCCATGATTCAATTAATTTCTGCTTCAGCCATTCCAGTTGTTCAGTGTCAGTCACTATTGTTTTGTCAGTGGCTAGTTGCTTATCGATATCGACAATCATTTCTTCAATTTGTGACAGATTGGACTGCGAGTCGTCTAATTGGTCGGCTTCATGAGGCTTTTTGGGATCAAGCTTTGCTGAATTCTCAATGATTTGCAGCTTTTCTTGCTCTAAATCTTCACGACGTTTTTCCAAGACTCTGCGATCAAAGTCACCTTTTTTTGTTTTAGGTAGGGGCAGTGGATCGTTAAATGTATTAGAATCCAAGGCAAAGAAGTCAATACCGTTATAGCGAAAAGTGTAGTAGCGATTAGGGAGACGGGTAAAGTGTCCAGGTTCATAGTAAAGACAACGACCTGTATCTGTCTTGGCTGTGTAGTGCTTATCTAAGTGGCTGGCTAACTCTCCCGGAAGCTGAAACGCCTGAAGATAGTCCATAAATGCCCGTGCGTAGGCGTCACCCGTTCCTGAGCCATGCAACCCCACATCTATATCTAACCGCGATCGCAACAGTCCACGAATGGGTAATGTTGTCAAGGAAGCCAAGCCCAATAAAATTGGCAAGTTATAGTAATCGTGATTTCCCGGTACAGGTAAAATGGGCAGCTTAAAAACCATCTGGTCATAGGCAATTCGTCTGGGATGCTCTCCACCCAAGATAAACTCTCGGTAAGGCTCGATGAAATTTTGCTGATAATACTCACTCGATCCCACCAAATAGATCACGTCCCCCGTGTGCAGCATAAAACTGCATTCATTGTGATGAGGCAGCAAGAGTTCAGCCACCTGTCGTTGGGGATTGTGTCCCCCGTGGCTTCCAGAACCACTATCACCGATAACTAAAAATGAGAACTCAGGATTGTCTGGTTGACTATCTTCCAACACCAACCGAGTTTGGTCGATGTTTCGTTCCACAATTAACGGGTCTTGCCACCGCACTCGCTGATTCATTTTACGAATCTTTTTGGCGATCGCTGGATCAGATACAAGTTTCAATGCAATTTACTCCTGAATCTTCAATTGAAAGGGAGCAGGGAAGCAAGGTTGCAACAAATCTTTCCCCGCTACCCCATGCCCCATGCCCTCATTCTCCCACTGTGTCTTTCATCTCAATAATCAAATTAGGGAGTCCCTCCAATTTTTCGGTAGGCTCAACTTCTTCTACTAATGGCACAAAAATTTTCAAACCCGCTGGTACACACTTTATTTCTACAGGTGTTGTACCCCCTATTTCACCATCTATAACAACCTTTTGCGGTGGGTTAGTCGTAATTTTAAATTGTTTGGCTCGCAGGAAACCAATATCATTCCGTTCTGTTGCGTTGCCCGTAGAAGCTGTTTGGAATAGATGAAATGTAGCAGCGATCGCTCCTGCCTTGTTAACCGGAGCTACAATCGTTAAATCTAGTAATCCATCATCATAAATCAGACCTGCTGAACCCTGAGCTAAGACTGAAGTGGCAGGCGCGGCATTTGCTACTGTAACTGCACAGGCACTAGTTTTAATTATTTTGTCTTCAGTTTCAATTTCAACATCAAAATTTTTTAAGTTTCTTAATTGCTGGATTCCTGCCAAGACGTAGGCCATCATCCCAAAGCGATTCTTGGCTTCCCGGTCTGCCAATTCTACAGTTTCAGCTTCAAAGCCAATACCTGCTAAGAGTACCATTGGTTGATCGTTGCAATAGGCTACGTCTACATTGCGGGTTGCTCCCTGTAGAATTGTCTCACACGCACCTGCGATCGTGTCAGGAATTCCTAAAGCTGTGGCAAAAGCGTTTGCTGTTCCGCGAGAAATGATCCCAAATGGGATCTCAGTACCCATTACAGCCGCCGCCGCCGCTGAGAGGGTGCCATCTCCCCCCGAAGCAATAATTGCATCTACCCCTCGCTCTACTGCTGCATAGGCCAGTTCGTCAGCGTCGAGTTCTTCAGTTGTGAGATAAATATCCAGGTCAATATCTTGCTCTAATATTGCCCGAATTTCTGCCAGTTCTAGGTCTGGGTCACCTTGACCCGCAACTGGATTAAAGATAAGGCAGGCGGAACGATTCATAAAGTATAAAAGCTAAATATTAGATGACTAAAATACCAACTCATTTCTAGCATTCTTGGAAAAATTCGACTTCCTTCTGGCGACAGGTTTACCTTTCGTAAGGTTTATAACTCTCTAGCGTCGAAATATACTAATATAGAAAACAGAAATTGATTGCTGCACAACTAGCGTGGATCAAGTTTCGAGATCCCACTTGTGAGTTTGAAAGAAGCAGATACGAGGGAGCAAGTATTAGCTTTGGCACTGGAGAGATGATCGCCTGACGACTTAATTTCTCATGAGGTTCAGCAAGGCTATAAGCTGGAATAATAAGTTTTGCTTGCCCTGTTTCACAAAATTGCAGAATTTGCTCACAGATGACGCACTGTTCTTGCTCAAAGACTAGTTCTAAAACGAAGTTGGTTTCAACGTAAATATTCACGCAACTGCCTTATGAGTAAACTTGCCTCCAGCTCAGGCAGCGTATAATCCTGAATCAATTAACCATTGCTGAGATTTATTTATATCTTCGGGGGATTTTTCAGAATGAATAATTTCTCCAAGCCAGGATGCAACAATTAATTCAAGGCTTTGCCCACTGATTTGATCAGCCTTAACTCCAGCCTGTTCAAAGTAACGATTAAGAATAGGTTGTGCATCAATGGTATAAGTTGGCTCGCTCTGATTTAGTCGGACATTAGCATCAGTCCATAAATAAAATCGAGCAGGAAACACCATTTTATTAAAGAAAACCCACGCGTAGGCGTAGCCCGTCGTAGACATCGCTAATGTTGAACAAGCAGATGTCAGACTACTATATCTAGCAGAAAAATAGTAGGTTGGGTTGAGCAATAGCAAAACCCAACAAATAGTTGATAATCTTTGGTTACTCTGCAGGAAGCAAGCTACGTTTCTCAACCCAATCTACATCAGTATGAGTTAGATGCGATCGCACCTGCATCTGGGAATCTTGGGAAATTAGATTGATGAAGCAACTTGCAACCCAGCTTGCGTAGGCGCAGCCCATCGTAGACATCGCCTGAAGCTTTTGGTAAAGAATTGTAATCTAAAATCCCAAATTCAAAACCTAAAATTAGTATGAGTCCCTGACTACGGTAGTCTAGATCAGAGTGAATTTATCGCCTGGTTTGATATATCGTTATTATGACTTCAGTTGTTTATAGTCCCCCCCGCACTATTCGTATTGGTTCACGCAAAAGCCAACTTGCTCTGGTTCAGACCTACTGGGTACAAGAGCAACTCAAGAAAAGATTCCCTGATATCACCTTTGAAGTCCACACCATGTCTACCCAAGGCGATAAAATCTTGGATGTAGCATTAGCCAAAATTGGCGATAAAGGACTTTTTACTAAAGAACTTGAAGTTGGAATGCTCAATCAAGAGATTGATTTTGCCGTTCATTCCCTCAAGGATTTGCCGACTCACTTACCAGATGGGTTAACACTAGCAGCAATTACTGAACGGGAAAACCCAGCAGATGCATTAGTGGTGCATGAAAAGCACAAAGATAAACAAATCGATACTTTACCAGCGGGTGCAGTAATTGGGACATCTTCGCTGCGGCGGTTAGCACAGTTACGCCACCACTTCCCCCACTTTACATTTAAAGATGTGCGAGGAAATTTAATTACCCGGTTGGCAAAATTAGACGCAGGCGAATATGATGCCCTAATTTTGGCAGTAGCAGGGTTAGAAAGATTGGGAATGCACGATCGCGTTCATCAAGTCATACCCAAAGAAATCTCTCTCCACGCCGTTGGACAAGGTGCTTTAGGGATAGAATGCCGTGCTGATGATCATGAATTGCTATCTCTCCTCAAAGCGATCGAACATCCCCAAACACGCGATCGCACTCTTGCTGAACGATCATTTTTACGCTCTCTAGAGGGCGGTTGTCAAGTACCTATTGGTGTAAATACAGAAATCTCTGGTGATAATTTGACCTTAACAGGGATAGTCGCCAGCGTAGATGGGCAAAAGCTCGTACAAGATACCGTTACAGGAATTGCCAATAATGCCGAAGCAATAGGCATAGAACTAGCACATCTGTTGCGAGAACAAGGAGCGCAAGAGATTCTATCAGAAATTTTTGCAGTAATTCAGCGTGGTTCCTAAGCAATTGGGCAAGCCGATGTGATTAGATAAGAATTGATCGCGTTGGACGGGATCTTAGAGTTGATTTGACAATATAGACTCAGGGAAGCAAAAATTACCATGCGGATTCTATTTGTTGCAGCAGAGGCAGCACCCATTGCGAAAGTAGGAGGAATGGGTGATGTTGTCGGAGCATTACCTAAGTTTTTGAGAGAAATGGGGCATGATGTGCGGATATTCTTGCCTTACTATGGATTCCTCCCAGACAAAATGGAAATTCCCAAAGAACCCATCTGGCGAGGATCTGCCATGTTCCAGGAATTTGCTGTTTACGAAAGCGTTCTGCCTGGTACTGATGTTCCCTTGTATTTATTTGGACATCCTGTCTTTCTACCTCGGCACATTTATTCTGGAGAAGGTGAAGACTGGCGGTTTACCTTGTTTGCCAACGGTGCAGCCGAGTTTGCCTGGAATTACTGGAAGCCAGAAATTATGCATTGCCACGATTGGCACACAGGGATGATTCCCGTGTGGATGCACCAAGATCCTGATATCACCACAGTATTTACCATTCATAATCTGGCTTATCAAGGCCCGTGGAGTTGGTATTTACAAAAAATTACTTGGTGTCCCTGGTATATGCAAGGACACAATGTCATGGCGGCGGCGGTGCAATTTGCCAATAAGGTAAATACAGTTTCCCCAACTTATGCCGAGCAAATCAAGACACCAACTTATGGTGAAACATTAGAAGGTTTGCTGTCCTTTATTAGCGGTAAATTATCTGGGATTATCAACGGTATTGATACCGAGGTTTATAATCCAGCTACTGACAAATACATTGCCCAAACCTTCACTGCTGATACCCTAGAGAAACGCAAGGCTAACAAAATTGCTTTGCAAGAAGAGGTAGGGTTAGAAGTCAACTCCAAAGCCTTTTTAATTGGGATTGTGACCCGATTAGTGGAACAAAAAGGTATTGATTTGATATTACAAATCCTTGATCGCTTCCTATCCTATACTGATGCACAATTTGTACTGTTAGGGACAGGCGATCGCTACTATGAAAGCCAAATGTGGCAGTTGGCATCCCGCTTTCCCGGACGCATGGCAACTTACCTACTGTATAACGATGCCCTGTCTCGCCGCATCTACGCTGGTACTGATGCCTTCTTGATGCCTAGTCGGTTTGAACCTTGCGGTATCAGCCAAATGATGGCTTTGCGCTACGGTTCTGTACCCATTGTCCGCCGCACAGGTGGATTAGTTGACACCGTAACACACCACGACCCAGAAAATGCAGCAGGTACTGGTTATTGTTTTGACCGCTATGAACCGCTAGACCTTTTCACCTGTATGATCCGCGCTTGGGAAGGCTTCCGTTTCAAACCCCAATGGCAAGAACTCCAAAAACGGGGCATGAGTCAAGATTTTAGTTGGCATCAATCTGCCAAGCAGTACGTGAACTTGTACAGGTCAGTTTACGGTTTGCCAGAAGAAGAACAGACACCGCAGCCAGAGTTGGTGTTAAACAAGGCAGTCACCAGTAGCAAGTCCTAAACCATCTGTAGGGTCGTAAAGATGTACGACTCTACTATTTTGTAACTTGTTGTAGCATTGTTTAGATTAGCCTGAAGATGCTAATCATAAGTTTTTTTCTCAGAAAATTGGCAAGTTTATATTTGACGAACATGATCTAAAGTTTGTGCTGGATTGTTTAGCTATCCAGACGTTATCTAAATACAAATTCAAGTTTGCAATCATTTTTCAAGTTGGTATAACTCATAAAATCTGCCAATTTTAGATTTTGTGAATGCCTCTCATCTTTCTGATTTAAGTTAATGAAGATACTATAAAGATTATAAAAATTTTTTGTAAACTTGTAAATATTAAGAACAGGCAATTGTATATTACTTTTGGTGTTGATAAATTATACTTTAAATGCTATTACAAAAAACTCAGACGCAGCCTATTTATAATATTCCTTCAATTAGAAATTATCGATGGTCGACTCATCTTGATTTATTAAGAGGATTAGCTTCTTTATTAGTTTTTATTGGTCATGTGAGACTTTTATTCTTTATAGAATATTCAGAAATTAGTAACCCCAGTTTTTTGATCAAAAGGTTAGTTTTTTTAACAGGATTGGGTCATGCTTCTGTAATGATTTTTTTTGTTCTCAGTGGATTTTTTATTTCAGCTAGTGTCCTCAGAACGATTCAGCAAAAAAAATGGTCATGGACTAATTATTTAATAACTCGTTTAACACGTTTATATATAGTATTAATTCCTGCTTTATTGCTGTCTTCTTTTTGGGATCTTCTGGGTATAAAAATCTTTGGTACTGGACAAGATAGCTTTTATGGAGAAAAGTTTCACAACGGTCATTTAGCGACTTATAAAATTTTGGAAAATTTCACCTTTCAAAACTTTTTGGGAACAATAGCTTTTTTACAAACAATTTTTGTAGACTTATTTGGTTCTAATAAGGCAGTTTGGAGTTTAGCCTATGAATTTTGGTACTATATACTTTTTCCTTCAATCATCCTATTGTTTTGGGTTAAATCGTTAAAATTACGTGTTTTCTACGCTGTTTTAACTTCAGCTATATTATTAATGGTAGGTTCGGAAGTTAGAATTTACTTTCTTGTTTGGCTGATGGGAGGGTTAATTAGTATATGTCATACTTCCAAATTTCTTAATAACAAGAATATCCTAAATTCACTCACTCTTTTGTCTATCCTAATGCTGTTCATGGCTTTAGTCGTTGCACCTCGGATATTATCTAGCCGAGAGATAGTAGATTTTTTAATAGGGATTTCTACTGCTGTTATAATATATTTTCTAGTTAATAATCGTAGTCAAATAAGACAAGAAGGAGCATACGAAAAATTCTCTAAAGGTTTAGCAGGATGTTCATACACTCTTTATCTAGTCCATATGCCAATACTGTGCTTTATCAGAGCGTGTATAATTGGCGATCGCCCCTGGGAACCAGATATCTTACACTTATTATTCTCACTAATTATAGTTGTAGTTGTATTTTTGTATGCGGTTGCGATCGCACATCTTACCGAAGCAAAAACAGACAGGTTTAGAAATCTAATCATCTCTTGGATAAAAAATAGACGTTTAAATCAAGCTTAGATATTAATAGATAAAGTCCACAATTTTCCTTCTAGTACAGTACGGTGTCAATAAGCCACCAGATGGAAGCAAACTTGTGTTTTCACAAGCAATCTCAGCGATGTCCCAATGAGGTATTTTGTTGTTAGTGCTAGTGTGAAGGCGATTACCACCTAAGTTTTAGAACAAAGATATTAAATTGTGCATATTGTCAAGTAATAATAAATTATCATAATAAAAGTCTACAATTATTGAAAAATACTTTTGCGTCCTCCTTTATTTAGTAATTGAAATTAACCACTCATCGCTGTAATGTTTAGAATGTTTATACACCGACAACTTTAAAAAGAAAGAACTCGTAAAATATCATCCGCAGGAGTAATCAGTAGGAGTCAGAAAATTGATAGACGTAATGGAATTTTTTCAGCTAAGTGCTGGTAATTGGCGATCGCAACGTGTAACTCATCACCTAGCCTTTAAACGCTCAGAGACAGGAGAATCGGATATACAGGTAGAAGCTCTAGCTAGTGATCATCCAGAAGTCATTGAGCTGTGCCAGTATCATCAGATTGACCCCAGCCTCTCAGTCGGAGGATCAAGGGTGTGTTGGCTAGGCACAATGGCTTGGGATAGAGAGAATGATGAGAACCATCAGGGAAAAACCATATTTGCGATCGTGCCTGATGCCGATAATCCCAGGCAAGGCAAGTTACTTCGTGAAAGAGGCTACGCGGAAATTGTTCCTGTAGTCGGTCTTTTTCATATAGATGATGAAGATGGGCTAGTGCTGACAACCGAATACGAAACAATGAGTTCCATTGAGAGATTCTGGTTCGCCAGTCCAAATCTCCGGCTACGAACCAGTACAGTGAAACGGTTTGGAGGCTTCAGCACTGCATCCTTTTGTAGTGAAACCCGCACCGAGACTTCTGTTGAAGTATCTAGCACAGAAGAAGCAACAGCAAGCCAAGCGCAGGATACTTTGGAAGTAAGACAGTTTTATTCTGTTTTGGGCTGGTGAATGATTCTCAACCAGAGTGATGCTTTTACTCGTGGCCGAGATTATCTGTATCTGGTACAGGGACTTGCCCTAGAACCAGGTATGGTGGATGTGTTTGATAACCTGCGCGATCGCATCCCCATTTGCAATTGGATTGGCGAGAATATTAACATAGTTAACGCTCAGATTAATGCCTACCTGAAAGTCTGTCATGAGTGCTTTCATCACCAAGAGCGTCGCCATATCCAAATTTTTGCAGTACCCATCGCTCAATCCTTCGGCATAGATGGTCTGTGCAACATTCTGACAAATCCAATCACCATTCTGGTAGATGTTGGTCGAATTGCACCTAGAGACTGGTTGGGTATAGTCGTTCATGAATACGCCCATGCCCATCTAGGAGGCTCCGGTCATAATCAACAATTTGCTGAGATTTTATCTCATCTATGTTTAGGACTGGGATTTGAACCACCCTATTGGAAGGCAGACATGGAAGCAACTTTACGTAGTTGGCCTTACTGTAAATCAACCATAGATCCCCTGGAATTTTGGATAGGCCACTGAAGAAGGCAGGGGGCAGATGAGAATAAATAACTACTTACCAACCAATGCCCAATTCTTTAAATTAATTTCTTTTGCTAAATGTTAAAAATTATTGCTTCAATTTCAAAAGGTGAAGCTTAATCTTCTAATCTAATATGTGAACAAGCTTTTAGTCATTTAGCCTTGGTTAAGTTTCGTAAAATTTTATCAGAATCTGAGCTTCTGATCCAACTACTCCTTTAATATGTGATTTAAAGTTGTTAACTTTAATTAAGAATATGGAGGCCTTAGAGTGGCAATTCCTCTGTTAACATATGACCCTTCAAGTCAGAACCAGCGTGTAGCTGCGTATGAAGTACCGGGTGATGAACAGCCCAGGATTTTTTCTACAGACAATCTGCTTTCTCCGTCAGATTTAGGTAATCTGATTGAAGCAGCATATCGTCAAATTTTCTTCCATGCCTTTGCTGCCGATCGCGAACCATTTCTAGAGTCCCAACTCCGTAATGGACAGATTACAGTGCGGGACTTTATTCGGGGATTACTGCTTTCTAATACCTTTAAGAAAAGCTTCTACGACCTCAACAGCAACTATCGCTTTGTTGAGCATATAATCCAGAAGGTTCTAGGACGCGACCCATACAACGAGCGGGAAAAAATCGCTTGGTCAATTGTAGTCGCTACCAAGGGTATTAAAGGTCTTGTTGATGAAGTGCTGAACACTGAAGAGTACCTGAGCAATTTTGGATACTCTGTAGTACCCTATCAGCGCCGTCGGATACTGCCATCTCAATCTGCGGGTGAGTTGCCATTCAACATCAAATCTCCGCGATACGATTCTTACCACCGTGCTAAACTGGGCTTCCCCCAAATCATTTGGCAGGTAGAAGTACGCAGATTTATCCCACAAGACAAAAAGCCCAAAGCTGGAGATCCATCTCTATTCCTGGGTATGGCACAAGAGATCAATGCAACTGGCAATACGCCGCAGAGAATCTCGTCATTCAACATTGATATTGAAAAGTCTGTACCTTATCGGCAATTGGCAGGAATCAAGTAACGATTTTTGGTCGGCGGCTGACTAGTACATTGCTTTGATCATTTTATAGCGTGCATAAGTCCTGGGTTATGTAGGAGTTTCATCTAGGTATAACTAGTGAAACAGACTCTATCCCATGTCTGATGCACGCTAGTTGTTTTTGGGTATTGGGCATGGTTTTTTCCAACGTCCAATGTCTATTAAATGGCGACTGCTTTCAGATGTGGGATGAGCTTAAGGGGTAATTCGTCTTTTTAACATCTCCAAAAGTTTTGTAAAGTGGGCGGGAGGAGTCGCTGTCACCTCAATGAACTCCCCAGATAGGGGATGCTGCAATTTTAGTCGCCAAGCGTGTAGTGCTTGACCGGGCAAATTTACCCCCACTGAATGACCAGAACTATAAACTGGGTCGCCAACTATGGGATGACCCATTTTGGCGCTGTGGACGCGAATTTGATGGGTGCGTCCAGTTTCTAATTGAAAGTGAATTAAGGTGAAGTTACCGAGGCGTTCTAGTATTTGCCAATGAGTGACGGCAACTCGTCCGCCTTGTTCAACGGTTATGATAGCCATTTTCTTGCGGTCTTGGGGATGGCGACCAATGGGAAAGTCAATTGTGCCAGTTTCAGTTTTTGGCGCACCGTAAACCACGCCCAAGTATTCTCGCCGTGCGGTTTTAGCTTTGAGTTGTGCTTGTAGATGATGATGAGCAAGTTCTGTTTTAGCGATCGCTATCGCTCCCGTTGTATCCTTATCCAATCGATGTACGATTCCTGGACGTTGGACTCCGCCAATTCCTGGTAAATTAGGGCAGTGTGCTAACAAAGCATTTACTAAAGTGCCATCTGGATGACCAGGTGCGGGATGGACAACTAAACCTGCGGGTTTATTGAGAATAAGTAACTGGTCGTCTTCATAGAGGATATCTAAGGGGATATCTTCTGCTTGCAGTTCTAAGGGTTTGACTTCTGGGATTTCGAGAGTGATGCGATCGCCTAACTTGACATTTATCTTCTTAGATGTACAAACTTTGTCGTTAAGCTGGACATTACCTTGTTCGATTAACTGTTGGATGCGGGAACGGGATAAATCTGGTAATTCTTGGGAAAGGTAACGGTCAAGGCGATCGCCCGAACCATCGCTATTTTCTTGGATTTGTAAATTAAATTCGGTCACAATTGCTCTGGATAAGTTCCCCTTTCTTTAAGTAAAGCGCGGCTTTGCTGGTTTTTCGATAAACGTTACAATCCACTGTTTTCTATCTGTTCTCTTACCCATTTCCGAAATGCTCTAATTGCTGTACTTGTTCCTGTGGTTCGTCCCATTTCTACAAATTTGGGAATCAGTTCAGCGAGCGCAAAAGTAGGAAATGTCGGGCTTGTCTGAGATTTGATATATTGTTCATCTTGCAGCAAGTTAATTTCTAGATTTCTGTTTTCATATCGCCAGATTTCAGGTACTCTCAAAGCCTGATATGCACTAATTTTGGTTCTAGAAGTAAGATCAATTTCAATTGCTAAATCAGGAGGAGGGTCAACAGTTAAGTCGATTCTATCTTTTCCAATCATTAGCTTATAGTTTTGAATATAGAAACAATCATCAGGTTCAAGACCTGCACTTAGGTCTTTTCGCTTAAAGGTGGTTGAACCTAAACCTTCCCAATTTAGAGCAAGTTCATCCAGCAAGACTTTTACCAAGTCTCCAATTATTACCTTACCTCGTTCATGTTCTGGTAATGGAGCCATAATTTCTAGCGTTCCTTGGCTGTATGCTACTCGACTTCCACGATGTTCTCCTAACTCATCGAGAATTGCTTCAAATACTTGCCAACTCACATCTTCCAGGATTATTCTTTCTCCTGGCGAAACTCGAATTTGTCTGAGTTGAAGTGTAACCATAAGATGTTAGGTGTTAAATAATTTATGAAGAAGAAGTCAGGAGTCAGAATTCACGAGGAATAAAGTACGAGGGGGCAAAACAAATCTTAAAATTCTTCTTTGTTAAAACTTCATACTTTTATGAATTCTGTATTCTGAATTCTGGTTTAAGGAATTCCTGCTTGTTGAAAAATTTGTTCGGCTGTAATTTGCAGCCCTTCGAGTAGGGAATCTTCTAAGATATCTGCACCACTTTTTGTTTGAGGCGGTGCATCGGGATAAAAAATAGTGATTGTTTTGGCTTTTGCATCCACAACCCAAACTCTCATGACACCTGCATTAAGGTAATCGATAGCTTTTGCACTCATTTCTCCAAAACTTTGGTCAGGAGAGATAATTTCAATAACTAAGTCTGGAGGTATGGGACAAGGTTCATCCTCGATTAAGTCACTATTGAGCCGAGAATAAGAAACATAGAGTAAATCTGGTATTGGTGCCCAGTCTCGACCTTTACGTTTTAAAGTAATTGCCCACTCGATACCAACCTCACCACGATTTTGTACGCACAGGGTTAGAAGTGTGTAGATTGTGCCTGTTAGCCTAGAATGGAATCTTTTTGGTGACATTTTGGGTTTTGCCTCGCCATCAACTAATTCGTAGGTGATATCCCCTTCCCCTTCGGAGAGTGCAAGGAATTCTTCTAGTGTGATTTGAGATTTGACTTGAGTCATGGTCGTTATCTCCTTGTGTAAAATCACGCCTTGTTCTGAGTCTCAGGAAGCTGGAAGCTGCTGAATTTTCTCAAATTTAAAATTAGCAATTTTAGAACTAATATGCCTATTATGACTTGTGAAGACGAGAGATATCACGTCTATTTGACATAGGTAAATTTAATAGAAGCAAATGCGATTAATTTTATACAGTAAACCTGGATGTCATTTATGTAAGGGTTTGCAGGAAAAGCTAGAACAAATTCAAAATCTCAGTTTTGAGTTGGAAATTCGGGATATTACGACTCGTGAAGATTGGTTTGCTGCGTATCAGTATGAAGTCCCAGTACTTTATTTATCGAACCGCAGAGGCGCAGAGGACGCGGAGGAGAGTGAGAAATTATTGCCGCGTCCTTCTCCTCGTGCTAGTGTGCAGCAGTTGGAGCAAATGTTACGTAAGTATTTAGCCAATTAGAAAAAAATAATGCAGAATAAGCGCAAGATAAGCATCTGATGAGGTTCACAAGATGAAATTGCGGGAATTACTAACAGCAGTAGATAGTGTTGAGCAATTGCCTAACCATCCGGCTTTAGAGGATGTGGAAGTTAGGGGTTTGAAGACGAATTCTCATGCTTGCGGTGTGGGAGATTTGTTTATTGGAATGCCAGGAACGCGGGTTGATGGTGGGGAATTTTGGCAGAGTGCGATCGCATCTGGTGCTGTAGCTGCGATCATTTCTACTGAAGCGGCACAGAAACATCCTCCCACGAATGGAGCTATGGTCATCAGTGCAAGTAACATAACTCAAGCTTGTGCCCAGATAGCTAGTGCTTTTTACGGTTATCCGGGGAAAAAACTCAAACTGGTGGGTATGACTGGTACGAATGGCAAAACTACAACTACTCATCTGATTGAATTTCTGCTCATCAAAGCTAATCTAGCTACAGCCTTGATGGGAACGCTCTACACTCGTTGGGCAGGTTTTGAGCAAACTGCTGCCCACACTACACCCTTTGCGGTGGAACTGCAACAGCAGCTAGCTGAGGCGGTGAATGCTGGTAGTGAGTTCGGAGTAATGGAAGTAAGTTCCCACGCTTTGGCACAGGGTCGAGTGTTGGGTTGTCAATTTGAAGTAGCGGTGTTCAGTAATCTTACTCAAGACCATCTCGACTACCACAGCGATATGGAAGATTACTTTACTGCCAAAGCATTGTTGTTTAGCTCTGATTATCTCAAGGGACGGGCGATAATTAATGCTGATGATGACTACGGGAAGCGGTTAATTGCGTCGTTGGATTCCAAACGGGTTTGGAGTTACAGTGTCAACAACAACAGCGCTGATTTATGGATGAGTGATTTAAGTTACGAGCCTAATGGTGTCAGTGGGACGTTGCATACACCTTATAGTGATGTAGCTTTTCGATCGCCTTTAGTCGGACAATATAATTTAGAAAATCTCTTGGCAGCTGTCGGAGCAGTTTTACACTTAGGTTTAAATTTGGATTTAGTGGCATCTGTGATACCTGATTTTCCTGGAGTTCCCGGACGGATGGAACGGGTACAGATTAGTCATGAGCAAGATATTAGCGTGATTGTGGATTATGCTCACACGCCCGATAGCTTAGAAAATTTGCTGAAAGCTGCACGTCCGTTTATACGTGGTAAGATGATTTGTGTGTTTGGTTGTGGTGGCGATCGCGATCGCACTAAACGGCCAAAAATGGGTAAAATCGCTGTTGACTTAGCTGATGTGGCAGTGGTGACATCAGATAATCCCCGGACTGAAGACCCAGAAAGGATTTTGAAGGATATTTTGGCGGGAATTGCCCAAACAGTGCAGCCAATGGTAATTTGCGATCGGGCGATCGCAATTCGGACTGCTATTTTACAAGCACAACCCGGTGATGGAGTGTTACTTGCTGGTAAAGGTCACGAAGATTACCAAATACTTGGTACTGAAAAAATCCATTTTGACGACCGAGAACACGCACGCGACGCTTTACACCAAAGACTGAACATCCAAGCTTAATTCTAAGTAGGGACGCACAGTCAACTAGCTGTGCTACCCTAAAATGTGTATTCCACACAATTAAAATCACCTATAATTTCAAGTTCATGTTTCTTTCCGTAGGAATTTTGTAAAAGATGTACACATAAAGGTGAAAATCGAAAACAGAATTATTTCTTGCTTCATCCTTGTTCTGCTTGACTCATGAATGTTTCTCTGGCTAAGGATCTGTCTGTTTATCAACTGGTTATGGGAGTGCAAGCGCCTCCTAAACCATTGTCCCTCAGTCCTGCTACTCTGCTATCACTGCTGAGAGCGCAAATCGACTTACTAATTGAGCAGAAAATTGCAGCTACTTTATGGGTGAAGTTACCACCAGAAAAAATTTGGCAATCAGAATTAGTGCGTTATCAATCCTCGGTGGGTGCGTCTAGTCTCATTTATACTTGCCAGATCGAGGAGAGAGGGAGAGCGGGAGATGAGGGAGCAGGGGGAGACAACACAGACAAGCCAGAGGGAGGAGTAAATTCCCCCTTGTCCTCCTCATCCCCCTCATCTTCCTATCATGTCACTGTTCACCTACCACCAGATAGCCAACTGCGAAGGGAAAACTTTCTGATGGTGTTATCGCCTCAGTTTTGCAGTTTAATATTGGCTCATCGACCACTTAAAAAACGCAAAAATCAGACATTAGGGAAGGTAAATACTAATAAAAACCAGCCGTTGCTGATTATAACTACTGTTGAGGGGAGAGTAATTCAGCAAGTATTAGATGGGATTCAACAAGCGATTGTGCCAGAATCATCCCCAATTTTACCTGCTAGTTTTATTTGTCCAACTGTGCCCCAAGCCGCACTTATGAATCAACTGTTGGCAAAACAACTCCTGCGACAAGATGAAATTAATCGTCAAATTATCACAATACGCACCACTAAATTGCAGCAGCAGAATCAAGAACTGCACAATAAAGAGCAACTCAAAGATGAATACCTGAAAAATGTATGTCAGGAATTGCGTACACCCCTGACGCACATGAAGACAGCACTTTCGTTATTGAATTCCCCTAATCTTAAACCCCCGCAGCGACTACGTTATTTACAGATGTTAAATACCCAGTGCGATCTCCAAAATTCCCTGATTACTGGTTTGGTGGAACTGGTGCAGCTAGAACGAAATTTGGAGGGGAGGAGTTTGGAGTCGGTGCGTCTCTCAGATATTGTGCCTGGAGTAGTCAGTACCTATCAAACTATAGCCCAAGAAAAAAGCATTATCCTAGCCTACACCGTACCCCCTGAACTCCCATCTGTTTGGTGCGTGAGTGGTGGTCTGAGGCAAATTGTGATTAATATATTGCACAATAGTATTAAGTTTACGCCGCAAGGGGGTCAAGTATGGGTACGTGCCCGGATTCAAGGTAACTATGTCCAGTTAGAATTCCGCGACACAGGTATCGGTATTGCCGAAAGCGAGATTCCCAAAATCTTTGACCGCTTTTATCGTGTGCGTACAGGCGTAACTGAAGATTCTGGTGGTGCTGGGTTGGGTTTGACAATTGTACAGCAGTTGCTACTGCGCTGTGGTGGTTCCATTTCTGTGAAAAGTAAATTATGTGAAGGTTCCACTTTTACAGTGCAACTAGCCAGTACTAGTAATATCCCAGGAGTGTAGGCGTAGCCAGTCGTAGGCATCGCTACAGAAAATGAGTGATGAGTTATAACTCCTAACTCCTGCTTATTGCTTATTGCTAACTTCCAACGGCAGGAAAATCGTCAATACTTCTCCATATTGTGGACGCTGGCGCACAATCAGTTTCCCACCGATCGCTTGAAACAAATGCTTGGTTGCGGCCATATTCAAACTAATCGTACCTGTTTCCGGTTGAAACATCAGCAGTTGACCAAGTGCTTTGCGAATTGGCGGCGTTGCAGGTGTAGCGGCTTTACTTGAATCTTTGCATCTGAATTGGGGCGATAATTGTAACTTCAGTTGATCTCCAGCTGGGATAACTTGTACTTGAATATGGCTGCCAGGAGGCAAGCTACGAGTGAAATTCTCAATTAAACCAGTGAGTACCTGATCCAGCATAATCGGATTGCTTACCACTGTTGGTAGTTGCTGGGGTAAAACAACATTTAAAGTTAAGTTCCGCCGATGCGCTGCTTGTTCCCAACGGGGAATGCTCTGCTGCAATACTTGATCTAAAGACATCGGCGTCAGTTGAGTTGTTGAAGATTTTGCTGAGGCAGTAGTTTCCAATTCTGCTGCCTTAAACAGCAACTCCATGCGATCAATTTGTTCGGTACACTCGTGATCGATAATTTTTAGGCGATTGATCACGCTGGTATCTAAGTCTCGCCGCTTCAGCAACAGGCGAGTCATGGTGCGAATAGTTGTCAATGGAGTGCGGACTTCGTGAGCAAAGGCTTGCAACAATTCTACGTCAGGATTTGAGTGTTTGGGGATTGGGCATTGGGGATTGGGCACTTGTACTGAGCGTTGCCGCAGACTCTCGGAGAGAAGCATTGGACATAGGTTATCTTCCTTATCCTCCTTGTCCCCAGTTCCTAGTAAAGAGTCCCTAGTCTTTTCTGGTTCTGTTAATTCCTGAAGCAACAACTGGCTAAACTGAATCATGATCCGGTAATCTGGTGCTACCGGATAATACTTTTGTACTATTTTATCCAGGCGGGCAAAAAATTCTGGATTAGCCAGCATTACCCTTGCTCCTAGCGATCGCCAAGCCTGCTGTACTACCTCTGGCTCAAAAGAAAATGAAAAGGTTTTTTTACCGTTTTTGTGTGTTGCTAAAACCAGTACTAATCTAAATTTATCTGTAAAAACTAAGCAAAACTGCTCTGCCGTTAGCGGATCAGCAGCTAGTAAGGGAAGCACCGATTCATGAGAAGCGATTTCATCATCTCCAGAGGCACTTGTGTAGCCCTCACTTCGACTTACTTCTCTACGAGAGGCTTCGCCAACGACTGCGCTACTTCGGCTGTGGTTCCATTGAGCAACTTGTGCCGAGCGAAGCTGAGGTAAGTCGAGATGCTCAGTACAAGTCGGTACAAGTGGCTCAGTTACCACCGTCTCTGGCGTCTGAAATGGCATCAGTGCCAAGGGGTTAAATGGTTTTGCCGTAAAAGTTACTGTTTGTAGGCTTTCAATCAGTTTTGGCTGACTAAATAGAGGTGCTGGTGCAGCTAAAACTAATCCTGGGGTTGTGTCTTTTGAAACATCTGCTAAAGTACTTAATAGCAAATGTTCTGTTGCTGCTAGGCTGACACGCCACTGCCGCTCTGCTTTCGCAGGTAAACATTCAGCCACACTTGATTGATTTTCAGCCAAGATTTCGCTCAGACTTGGCAATATCCATTTATACACAGGCTTTCACCCCTTAATTCAAGAGCGACTAACAGGGTCTAAGGTAGACATTTCACTACTACTTAAGAGGTTATAGTCTTTTGTGTACTGTTGACAGTCGTAGAACCGAACAATTCGGGCGGAATTTCCTCTGTCATGAGTTATTAGGAATTTTCACCAGTTCTTTGAACAACAGCCGCGTTGCGCGTGGTGGTAAGCTGTGTTGTTGCTTTCTCAGCCGACGGTTTGGTAGTAAAGACGATCAGCAATTTTTAAACCTCAATGCCAACGTAAGCCTTCAGGTTAGCTATGGGAAACCCAGTCCCCAGTTTCCTTCACACCTTCCGCATATTGTTGCTGATGGGGTCAAAACCTCTAGAAAAGCGGGTGCTTTCATCGTAGGAGGCACCGGTTAGATCCGCTCCATATAACTTGGCATAGTTGAGTTTAGCTCCCCGCAGATTCGCTTCATTCAGTTTGACACCGCTCAAATTCGCTCTAGTC
The DNA here is from genome assembly GCF_041747015.1 of Nostoc sp. Classification (GTDB taxonomy): domain Bacteria; phylum Cyanobacteriota; class Cyanobacteriia; order Cyanobacteriales; family Nostocaceae; genus Nostoc. Next base: position 1,203 of record NZ_JBGTFY010000011.1, on the reverse strand, counting down.
AAGTTTGCTTTGGCTAAGTTAGCTCTACTCAAATCTGCTCCCCAAAGTTTAGCTTTAGCTAGGTTAGCTCCACTTAAGTCAGATCCCCATAAATTGATTCCAGGCAAATAGGCTCCAATCAGCTTGTTCCCACTTAAGTTGACTGCTGGAAAATATCTTTCCCCTGCGGCAAAACGCCGTTTCAATTCCTCAACCTTCATAATAACTACGTTGAATCAATACTTTCAGCTTACGAACTGAGTAGCCCGATAGCCATCTCAAGGTGAATCTTAACTTTGTGCCGATTGAGTAACTTCTGTTGGTCATAACGGTCATGATAATTTATAGCCTTACTCTCACCTGTGGAAATGCTATCAAGGTAACAATTTAGTCTGCTTGACTGGAATAAGTTCAAACTCGAAAGTACTGAGCAAACGGTCATTAACATAGATTTCTATTTTATAGTTACCAACTGGATCGCCAGGAGCGATCGTCCAAAAATTCTCAATCACACCGTTTGAAGGCGACTGTGTGCGCCGCGTCACCGATGTAGTGCCGTCTGCTGATATTGAAAAATCTTCACCGTTATCTGTACCCCAAGTTTCTGGAGGTTTTGGTAAACGCAAAACTTCGCGCCATTTTACTTCACCTTGGTAGTCTTTGAGTTTAATCCGCCATCCGTAAGCGTTTCCTTCTTGAAGTGGCACTCTTGTTGTCTGAAAAATGGTAACGTTCCCTTGGGAGTCAACTCTTTTCAGTCCGAATTCAGCGTTAATAACAGCAATCTGTTTTGCATTTGTTGGCGCAGGAGATGATATGACATTTTCTACAAAAACAGAAGTAGCGTTCATCGGCTCAGAAGCTATGACCCCAGATGTTAGCCAAGAAGAAACTAGCACAGCAATAATAGGCCAAATTCTCATTAGTATGGTTTTCCTGTCAGACTTTCGGTAGTTATATCATGTCCACTTAATCACTTACACTGCACGGCGCTCAGAAAACATAGAAAAACTTTTATGCTAGATGAGGCATAACTCCACTCTTGGCTCATCTAGCTCTTGGAAATTGGCTTCTAGGATACAATACCTTAGCCAAATCGAAAAATGCCTGGATTCGTAGGTTGGGTTGAGGCACGAAACCCAACAAATACGTTGGGTTTTGCTTCCCTACGGGACGCTACGCGAACGCTCAACCCAACCTACAAAAAAATGGCGAAGGTATTGA
>NZ_JBGTFY010000010.1:0-4830 GCF_041747015.1 Nostoc sp. | reverse complement strand
ATTCAACTCAAGGTTTACCTAGTCGATGATGCTAGCACCGATGGGACGAGAGAGGCAATACAGGAGAAATATCCTAACGTTCATTTGATTCGAGGCACTGGAAGTCTGTTCTGGAATGGGGGGATGCGTTCTGCCTTTGCATCTGCACAACTAGAAGATCCAGACTATTACCTCTGGTTAAATGACGACACGCTTCTTTATCCCCATGCCCTCAATACCTTGCTCGCTATTTCCAATCAACTTGCTAGTCAGGGACAGGAGCAAGCGATCATCGTTAGCTCGACCCTTGATTCAGAAACCGGAATCCCTAGCTATGGAGGGCTAATGCAAACCTACTGGTGGCATCCCCTCAAGTTTCACCATGTCTATCCTGACCCAGACCAACTACGCTATTGTGATACTTTGCATGGAAACTGCGTACTGGTTCCTCGCGCAGTTGCAGCCCTTGTAGGAAACTTGAATCCAAAATACACCCATGATTTAGGTGATTACGATTATGGACTCAGGGCACGTCGCCAAGGTTGCTGTGTCTGTATGACACCAGGTTATTTAGGAACTTGCTCTGCCAATCTACCTAGTAGTCGGATGGTCAGCACAGAACTGGCTCAAGCTAACTGGAATCAAGTCGATCGCCCCAAAGGGCTACCATTGAACGATGTCACCCTACATTCATTTCATGAGTGGAAAGTATTCTGTCGTGAAAATGGCGGAATTTTTTGGTTTTTTTACTGGTTATTACCATACCGTAGATTGCTCTGGTTAATGCTAAACAAGCGGCTTTCCTATAAAATACCTATTCGTTTATAGGTGATAAGCACCTTTGTAAATAGCTTCTCTAAAAGATATGCCATGAGATCAACCTATCAATCCAGAATTAAGAATATTATTGCCGTTAGGCGATTGAGCGGGCATCATACAACTTAGAGATAACCAAAGTTAGTTTTAGTACTAATTAGTAATGTTTTTGTATGTTCAATATCGTGAGGCTTTTTAGGCGCTGATGATAGACGGTTATCATTGATATAGACGGTTATCATTGATATCGACACTTGATTTGATTTAAAACCAAGATGAATAGACAGCCAAAATCTTTCACAAGACTGACCGAAACCAACGGTAAATCACCCTATTCTCCATTCCAAGATCCTGGTTCCATCAACACCGAAGAGGAGAAGTGGAACCTAGGCTTGTTGGTGGGAGCTATTATCCGTCGTCGCGGGCTATTGATGGTACAGGTTGCATTGGGAACGACCCTACTAGCTGGAGGGCTGCTATTTCTGATGGCAAAATTAACCAACCCTCAATATGCGGGTCATTTTCAACTCTTAGTTGAACCAGTTACTGCGGAAGAACAACTAGCACGTTCTTCTACTACCCGTGCGCAGGGTTTAGATATTGACGTACAACGAATTAATATTGAACTGTCCAGCCTGGATTACGAGTCGCAAATTCGGATTTTGCAAAGTCCTACGCTGTTGTACCCTGTGATTCGCGAAGTGCGTCAACTATATCCAGACACGAGCTATGAAACCTTAGTCAAGAACTTAAATATTGCGCGAATTACAACCCTGTCATCAGACAAGAAAGAACAGGGTACCAAACTGATTGAAGTTCGCTACCAAGATAACAACCCGGAGAAAGTAAAATTTATCCTTAATCGGCTTTCCCAGGCTTATTTGAAATACAGCCTCAAGGAACGACAATCCCAAAATCAACGCGGCCTCCAATTTATAAACAGCCAACTTCCCCTAATGCGCCAACGGGTCGATTCATTACAACAACAAATTCAAACTCTGAGTCAACGTTACAACATTGCCGATCCCGAACAAGAGGGTAAGCAGTTGATCGAAACTATTGGCAAGTTGGATCAGGCCAAGGCTGAAAACCAGATTCAGGTTGCAGAAGCAGAAGCCAAACGAGATTCCCTGGTGCGACAATTACATAATGCTAACCTCCAGTCTGTTTTGGGCAATACAACCTATTACCAAGACTTGTTAAATCAGTACCAGCAAATTGAAGGTCTGATTGCCCTAGAATCAGCCAGACTCCAACCAGAAAATCCTATTATGCAGGATCTACTACAGAAACGACGAAATCTTCAAAGCCTCTTGAATCAAGAAGCAAACCTGGTTATCAAAATGGCGACTGATTCTATTGCCATAGCACAGTCCCGTAGTCAGGCAATAAACCAGGCGCAGGTTGAAGTGAATCAGAAAATTCGACAGTTGTCTGCGATCACCCGCCAATACAAAAATTTGCACAGCCAGTTGGCACTTGCAACCGATAGTTTCAATAAGTTTGCAAGCCGTCGGGAAGCATTGCAAATTGACGCTGCTCAGCAGGAAATTCCCTGGGAATTAACTATTCCTCCACGATTAGAACTCGATGAATCAGGTCAAGCCATTAAAGTCAACAACATCAGTAAGGTTCGTTTTCTGGCATCAATTGCTGTACTGGCAGTATTGCTGGGCGTGGGCGTAGGTTTTCTAATCGAGATAATCCAGGATTTGCTGTACACTAAGGAAGAAGTCAAACAAGCAATACGGTTGCCCTTGCTGGGAGCAATTCCCCATAACCATTCCCAACTTCCAGTGCTTTCAGCCCAGATGACACAGGCGTTTCAATCGCTCTCTAAAAATTTACGCCTACTCAGCAAAACCTACAGTCCAATCCGTTCTCTCATAATCACCTCCCCAGAAGTGGGAGATGGCAAATCGACAATCGCCTTGCATCTGGCAATGACAGCAGCAGCAATGGGACAAAGAGTTTTACTTGTTGATGCGGATCTTCGCCATCCCAAAATTCATGAGCTATTGGGATTGTCCAATCACCAGGGGTTGAGTTATTTACTAGAAAACTCTCAGGATATTCAAAGTGTCCTCCAATCATCTTCCGCTGGTGCCAACTTGATGGTTTTGACCGCCGGGGACTCTTCCCTCGACCCAGCAAAGCTTTTCACTAGTAGTGGAGTCGAGGCTCTGTTTCAAACACTCCAGGCAATGTTTGATCTATTGATTGTGGATACGCCCCCCCTGCTTGGATTGGCAGATACTGGGTTAGTGGCGGCTCACTGTGATAGTTTAGCTGTAGTAGTTCGCTTAGGCAAAACCAGCCGTCCATCCGTCTTGGCAGCTTTGGAGGAATTAAAATTTTCATCTATATCAGTGTTAGGGGTGATTGCTAACGATGGACGGGAAACATTATCCTTGCCTCAGAGTTATTATGGTGTTGTCCATAAGCCAAAAATCAAAAATAGACGAGAAGAGCTTTAAGTGGCACGCTAGATATAAAAGGTCATATACAAAGCTGTTGGATCGATCTAGGGCATCAAAACAGGTTTTATAAGTATGAGAAGTTTGATTCTACATCCAATAGTTCTGCCGCTTCTCATTATTGTTTTCATAATATATTTCTTGTTAATTATACGCTATGTACAAAACAAGCAAGTTATCAAAGTTTTAGAAGAAATTACTATTATTTTATTGCTTATTATACTGCTCAAGCCAATTGTACCTCCCTTAACTTATCTCCAATTCGATGCCCTAGCAGGTAATGATAAAAGCTTTGTTTCACTAATACTTCAAATAAGTTTTTATGCTTTCTTTGTTATTTTACAGCCAAAGCTGTTTACCAACTTTTTGAATAGCTTTGCTTTGCTTTTTGTAGATCCATTTCTAGGTATATTGCTGGTAGTTACGTTGCTTTCTGCATTGTGGTCAGAAACTCCTGTATTATCGCTAAAATTTAGTGTGGTTCAGTTTATAGTTAGTTGGCTAGCTGCCCACCTAGTACGTAAATATGATTGGCAAGATATTTGCAAGTATTTATGCCGGATGTGCTTAATTTCAGGTGTTTTAAGTGCATTTGTGGCACTAGCAATCCCTTCAATGGGGATAAACGAGAAGGGATGGCTGGGTATTTTTCCATTTCCCATCAAATTGGGGACTTGTATGGCATTGAGCATAGCTCTATGGTCTATTCAACCAATGAATTCACTTTGGAGGCGTGTAATTGCAATCGGCGCAATTATGCTGTCTTCATTGCTGCTGATACTTTCTAATTCTAGCCAAGCTCTTTTCACGCTTATTACCCTCCTCATTTTCCTCGGGATACTGACAATTATGCGACAGTTTACTCCCCGACAAGTATCAGTCATCATTATACTTTTGATTTCTTTTCTTCTTGCGAGTTATGTAATCATTAGTTCCAACCTGGAAACAATTTTCGCTGTCGTTGGCAAAGATATGACTTTAACAGGCCGAACAGAATTTTGGCCACAAATGCTTGCTTCTTTAGAAAAGCGACCAATTCTCGGTTATGGTGTACAAGGCTTCTGGCAAAGTTGGCGTGGTGAAGCAAATCCAGCAGGACACATTCTTAATTCTGGTGGTTTTGTACCTCCTAATGGACATAATGGCTTCCTAGACTTAGCTATGGAGTTAGGTTGGTTGGGACTGATTATATTCTCGCTCTCATTTGCGCTAAATTTTGTGAGAGCAGCTACATTGTGGAAACAAGCAAATTTTCTGGAAGCCGCTCTTCCCTCAATGCTTCTAGTCTACATAGTGATGGCAAATATTTCAGAAACCCAGCTATTTATTACCTACTATATATGGTTCTGCTATGTTTTAGTCGCTGTTAAACTTAATATTCCAGTCAGCAAAATGACATAAAGCCAGACATTAATTTTTACTTAATCTTCAATAGACTATCTTCTCATAAAGTTAGGAGTTTGATGTTTACTAAAATCACCAAAATTCAAAATAGGTTCAACTCAAATCTGCGTCCGATCATTGCTAACGTATCTTGGTTGATGGCTGATAACGTCCT
>NZ_JBGTFY010000009.1:0-1737 GCF_041747015.1 Nostoc sp. | reverse complement strand
CGAGCCTTATCGCCCCACTCCTGGGATTCATGCTACGGCGGTAATCGATTCTACGGCACAAATAGGCAACGATGTTTATATTGGCGCTCATGTCGTTATTGAAGCAGAGGTAAAAATAGGTGATCGCGTTTGCATTCACCCCAACACAGTCATTTATCCCCAGGTACAGATTGGTAGTGGCACCACCTTACACGCCAACTGCACAATTAGCGAACGCGCCTTGATCGGTGCTAATTGCGTCATTCATAGCGGTGCAGTTATTGGGGCGGAAGGCTTTGGCTTTGTGCCGATTCCTACAGGCTGGTACAAAATGCAGCAGTCGGGCATTGTTGTTTTAGAAGATGGGGTAGAAGTTGGCTGTAACAGCACCATAGACCGCCCCTCGGTGGGCGAAACTCGTATTGGCAAGCAAACAAAAATTGATAACTTAGTTCAGATCGGTCATGGTTGCCAAATTGGGAAAAATTGTGCGATCGCCGCGCAAGTTGGTTTAGCTGGGGGCGTAACTCTAGGCAATCGTGTCATCCTCGCAGGTCAAGTAGGCATCGCCAATCAAGCCAAAATGGGTAATGGCGCGATCGCTGCTGCTAGAGCCGGGATTCTCAAAGATGTTGAGCCTGAATCAACCGTTTCTGGCACTCCGGCAATTCCCCACAGACTTTATATTAAAGCTGCCGCTATTTACAGCCGCTTGCCAGAAATGTATCAAACTCTCAAGCAATTGCAGAAGTCCATAGCTGAGAAGTAATGATAAAGATTTGTAAACTACTACCTTTTTGGTACGGATTACCGTACCTATTTGGGCGTTAAAACCTTGAATAAAGGTATCAATCGCTACTTCAATTCTAGAGGGCTAAAATAAGCCAACTTGGACAAAGTAACCATTGCTAGCAAGCAAATATCAAAGCTATTTGAGGAGGCTAAAAGTGCGATCGCGTAGTTTAATTAGCTGTATCTAAAGAAAGGTAAATTTTACATTACTTACAGAACCTGTGACGATGAATCAAGCTTGTTTCAAAAACGCAAGTATACTTCCATTAAACATCTTAAAAATTGCTAAATTGACTAGGTACAAAATAATGCACGAATATCGAGAAAATACTACTTACACAGATAGAGCTTACCTCACCTACTCCACTATTCAAATAAGTCAATATAAATTTAAAGGCAAGAGACATCAAGCCTAATTGTTTTAAGAACTCTGATCCCGGCTCGATGTATCTCTTATCGCACTTTAAGTAAACACCCATCTGTTTTTGTAGAACATCATATAGAGGTAGATTGACTTATGCGGTTAGTACGTTGGCAACCTTTTGCAGAAGTGGAATCCTTACGCAATCAAATGGATCGAATGTTTGATGAAATAGCAGGAGTAAACCGTCCATCTTCTCAAGATTGGACACCTGCAATTGAGATTCAAGATCGTGAAGATAGTTTAGTTTTACGGGCAGAAATTCCTGGAGTTGAAGCTAAAGACTTAGATATTCAAGTAGCACGGGAAGCCGTAGCTATTAGTGGCGAACACTGTTACGAAAACAAAGCTCAACAAGGTTTTTTTCGTACAGAGTTGCGTTATGGTAGTTTTCAGCGCACTATTCCTTTACCTGTTGCTGTAGAAAATACCTTTCACGAACATTTGGAGCAGCAGTTGCGTATGCTCGAACTGGAATCGGAGGAAGAAGAAGCAATCGCACAGCAGCTTATCGGCAGCATCGACGATGACGGTTATTTACGGCG
>NZ_JBGTFY010000008.1:0-7417 GCF_041747015.1 Nostoc sp. | reverse complement strand
ATCACGAGCCGGAAAACTGCAAGTAGAACTCGCTCAACTAGAGTATATGTTGCCCAGATTGACGGGTAGAGGACAAGCCATGTCAAGGTTGGGTGGTGGGATTGGGACGCGGGGACCAGGGGAAACTAAACTAGAAACTGAGCGGCGAGCGATCGCCCGGCGAATTAGTAGATTGCAGTCTGAAGTAGACCAATTACAAGCTCATAGATCGCGGTTACGTCAGCAACGCCAACACAAGGAAGTACCATCAATTGCGATCGTTGGTTATACAAATGCCGGAAAATCAACGCTGTTAAACGCCTTGACTAATTCTGAAGTCTACACCGCCGATCAATTATTTGCGACTCTCGACCCTACTACCCGGCGAATGTTGTTACCGGACGCGGTGACAAGTAGACCTAAGCAGATCGTGCTTACAGATACCGTAGGATTTATTCACGAATTGCCAGCGTCGTTAATGGATTCTTTTCGGGCAACTTTGGAAGAAGTCACCGAAGCCGATGCTTTGCTGCACGTAGCAGATTTATCTCATCCAGCTTGGCATAGTCAAATCAGATCAGTAATGAGTATTTTGTCAGAAATGCCGATTACTCCGGGACCAGCCTTGGTAGTTTTAAACAAAATTGATTGTGCTGATAGCGAGACATTGGAACTGGCTAGGGAGGAGTTTCCTCAAGCTGTATTTATTGCGGCGCGCGATCACTTGGGGTTAGAAACTTTGCGCCAACGGATTTCTCAGCTAATTCGTTATGCTGTAGCTTCGTAAATTATCGGGACACAAATAAGTGTGTCCCGACTCCTTAAAAATTACGGTTGTTCTTGCAAAAGTTAAATATGCCCCACGTAACAATTGAAATGATGAGAGCAATAGATTTTGCTACAGCGCAGACTCATAGTTAATCTCTGTAATTCTGCCTTTGAAATAGAGCCGAGTGCCTTCTGGATACTCCCATCCCACCTCGCTTTCTAAAGGAATAAGCATCTCATTGCGAACTGAATATTCCCAAAATCTTCCGCCCCAAGGCATCGCAGTCAGCTTGTCGCGATGCCGAGCTTCAGCCCGCATCGTCGCGATCGTCCCATCAGCATTAAACTGAAACACAAGGGAGACCGTTGTTGCACCATCCGTCAAAGTAGCGCGAGCGGAGGTATCGTCGATCATTTCCCAGTACACACCCTGACTCGGTAATAGTGCAGTAGGATACCAAGCCGCCTCAGCAAAGAACCGCATTAGTTCGCCTTGGTCAGCTTCAGGGGTACCGTGCACATCCGCAACGGTGACAAGACCAAGTAAGGATGCGTGTAAGTTGCCTTCGCCTAACAGATAGGCATCATGGACAAAGGCATTCAGTCCTGGAGCCATCTGGATGCGTGCATCCCAATCAAAACCTAGACGTTGAGTAATCACGAGTTGAGTGGCAGTAAACGGATTCCACTTATCCTCCATTTCATTCAGATTGAACTGTCCTGTCTGAGAGAGGCTGACCTCTGCCACGATCGGTTGTCCATCCGTAAGAACTGTCCGAAAATATCGCTGGACGGGATCTGGTAAACCTTCAAGCTCTTCTGGGTCGTAGATTTTTGGCTCAATGGTTCGCCGTCTACTTGCTAATTTAGCGCGTAATTTATCAGTATCTATCTGCCACCGATAGCCACCGTAAAGGATGGCAAGTCCAATGCAAACTAGAATTAAAACACCAATAATTGCAATCCATTTTATCCACATGATACTTACCTATGTTTGTTAATTTAGAATTTGATAGAGGGTGATGATGAGAATGATTGCGAAAATAGTTGTATAGATTAGCTTTGTGTACTTGGCTAGCCAACTGGGAAGATAAATATCAAAATTGTCTTTTGTGGAATTTGAGTATTTTCGGGCAAGCAGATTTAATGGGCAGTGGGATTTAAAAGTTAGTAGGGTTAGCCCCTCTAGTAATACAAATCCATAACCCATCCAGAGCCAGAGATCGAGTTTATTGGCGATCACGGCATAAAGCATATAGAAAATAACAAAGTTAAAGAATATCCATATCAAAGTGTGAATGGCTTTAATCAGAGTCAATTTGGTTTTACTTTGCATATTGTGTCAATATAATTTCTCCATTTTCGGCGTTAAATCGCGCCATTCGTTCTAGTTTTGAGTTCATAACATTCCCTGACACCTTGCCAAGAGTGATTTGCTCATGTTTTCCTCGCAGTTAACTGTTTCCAATTTCCTTTCCACAGCAACAGTCCGCCTAATACTGTCAAGGTAAGCATCTGCCAGATTTCAACCAGAGAACCAAAACCGATCGTGGTTTCGATCGCATCACGAATCTCATCAATTGCAGCGTGATAAACAGTCACAACGGCAAGGCTTTGTGTAACTGTCCAAATATATGCAAAAACGAGCGCGTGCATCATCGTAGGAATTAGAGTTAGTACAAGCATAATGGCTATTGAAGTTCCCATATTACCAGTAAGTTTTTCAGCCACGCCCATTCCAACAAGCGTAGGTAAATGCCATGCCCACCAAATAAATGCATGAAGAAGTAGTGCTGTTCTTAATCTGTATCGTTTTACCAAGTGCGGTAGCATATAGCCGCGCCAACCAAACTCTTCCCCAAATGCTGGAATCAAGGTGGCGATAAAACGAAGTAGAAAATTTCCGAGAATCTCTGGAACAATAACTGCTTTAGGGATACTACGCATTCCTAAGACTAATTCGAGGATTGTGGGAACAACCCAGACAAAGATTGCTAGTGAAAAAACTGCTAAATAGTGTTTTGATTTACCCCAATTCCAGCCAGCTTTTGAGAAACCATCATGAAATATATAGCGACCAGCGATACAGGTGCCAACTGTGACCATAATCATTGGTAATGAGCTTAAGGCATAGCGCATAAACGGTGTCTCTGCCCACAGCACATACGCGATTTGAAATGGCCAAGATATCGCCACGACGATCAATAGATATGTTCTCAGCGAGAAAGGTTTCTGGGAATTTTTCATTCTTGAACTTTACCTTCGACATTTTTGGCGGTTGTCTTCGCCAGCACCTTGTTCACCATTACATCTACGAATTTGGCTGACTTATTCACCCAGGGACCGTGCCCCGATCGCTCAAACCAAATCAATTCTTTGTGCGGCGCAGTGAGGATATTAAAGTACTCCTCGGTCATCTTGGGCTGCGCGTTAACATCGTGTCGTCCGATCAGAAAGTAGACAGGCACTTCGAGGCGTGTCGCCTGCTTGCGAAAGTCCACATCCCACAATTGCGGGTAGACTACTCCAAAAGTGTCCAGCAGTCCTCGGAACCAATTCACCTTGTCGTACAGTCCGTACTCGGAACCCGCAAGGTCTTGAAAAGTATTGAACCCCGCATTGGCGATCGCGGGATTCTGATGTACGTGATTGTCTCCACAAAGTAAGCACGCTTTATCACGACATCGTCGCCGTAATAAGGCGGCGGCCCCTGTCGCTGGAGTTTTTCCGCTTGCTGCGTGTCTCCACGTTCTTGTGCCAAACGCAGCACAAAATCGTAGCAAATCAGGTCGTGCTCTAGAAAGTCTAGAACAATTACTACAAAATAGTTTCAGCGATCGTGTGGTACCTGAACGTAGCGGCGCTACCTTTAGTCCAGCAGAGACAAAAGTAGTGTTATTGATACCACTGTTGATACCACTGTTGCATCTGGTTAATTTCAGCCGTTTGTCCTTTGATGATCAACTGAGACAGGTTCCGAATCTCTGGGCGCTGACTACTATTGAAAACCATTGAAGCCATCATCACACCCATCTGATGATGGGGAATCATTTGTTGAATGAACTCACGATCAAAGTCAGGGGATTTTTGCAGGGTATATAGATTTGTACCCATCATATTACCACCCATCATATTGCCACCCATCATGCCAGATCCCCCATTTCGATCCCAGTCATTCCAATTGCGGTACATCCCCATTCCAGGTCCCCAAACGGGTTGCTGATTGCTGCCTTGCCCTTGTTGATTCCGGTTATACCAGCCCCAACGATTTCCTGGGCCCCAAGCCGGGACATCCGCACCAGACCACTGCTTATACCAGGTTTGCATCTGCTGAATTTCCTGACTTTGCGTGGTTTTAATTGCCTCGGCAAGTTTCTTGATCTCCGGGTGCTTTGCTTTGCTGAGTGCCAGATCTGCCATTGCGATCGCCCCTTCATGATGGGGAATCATCATCACAATAAAGTGCTGGTCAGACTGTCCTATCATTCCAGGTCTAAAGGGAACTAGACTGGCAATGCCCGCAGGAGAAGGAGAAGATTTGGCGACCAAGAACAGCACACCAGCCGTAATAACACTACCCGTCAATAAGCCAATAAGACAATAGGTTAAAGGCTTTTTATTCATAGAAGCATCTCTCTTAGCAAATGAATTGCTTATCCTATTTATGACATCAATGTATCAGCAATTAATGATGCATTGATGTTACTGAGATATATCTTAAAAACATCCTTCAACACACAAATGCTGATCGAAGCTCAAGTTCAGGGAATTGGCTTAAAAGCCAAGCTTTTTCGTGGCCCCAATTCGCAGTGATGTGAGTGCGATCACACTCACAATTTGTAGTTTGAATAGCCGATTTAGCTTGCGAATCGGGGTATGAGTAAAGTGACTCATAATAAAATTCACTATTTGGACAATTGCATCAGATTCAGACATTGGTTGCAGATCCCGATAATGAAGAGTTGAGCTATACTAAAATCAAGGTTATTGGTCGTGTCCGAGAGATTACTTGTGGTGGGTTATGGGCATCGTTATGGTGCGAGAAAGGAGTGTACTTTTTAAGGTATTTTTGCCCTAAAAACTCGCTTGTCTTCCAGACAGATTTGCTGTATAACATTTCGTCCCGACATGGCAACTACTGGGACACTACCACCCGGCTCGACCCACTGACCGATCGAATAGAAATTCCGCAGTTTAGGTAATGTTTTCGGTAATCCTTTTATCGACAGCGGGAGGGTTTGCTTGGTCAGTAGCCAACCACAACTCGATCCTTGCCAGTTACCAGTGTAACGCTCGTAGGTGAGGGGAGTAGCCACATCTACAAACTCAATATCGCTCCTAATACCGGGATAGAATCGCTCTAAGAGATCGATAAGAATTTGTGATTCTTGAATTTCCTCCGCGTCGTAGATCGATCGACCATAGATGCGTTGCCAGTAGTCATAATTAGTGGTCAGTACGACAATCAGCACTGATTTCCCTAACGGTGCTAGCGAGGGATCAAAGCAGTAGTTCTTGACCCCCACCTCATATCGCTTTTCCCCAGCAATCACTACGGGTTCATTGAGCAGATGAGTAGTCCAGTGCGGTTCAGATGATAGATCACGATTTACTCCCAGTGATACCTGTAGTTGGGAATGAATCGGTAAGTGTCCATCATAGTAACGTTGGATTGGGCGAGGGACATATTGACGATCAAGTAACCCGAAGAGCGTATTGTGCCCATCACAAGCCGAGATCGTTCGATCAGCCCAGTGTTTTTCGTTGTTATATAACCGCACACCAATTGCCTGCTGGTTCTCTACTAAAACCTTTTCCACTTGCGACTCATAGTGAATTTCACCCCCTAATGCCAGATAGCGTTGGGCGATCTTTTGAGCAAATTGCAGCGATCCCCCTAGTGGAAAGCCAGCATTTTTAGTGTGCATATAAGCTAGCAGAGACATGCCCACCATCACTGGAATACTTTCCCAGGCAAACATCTGAGAAATAGCGCGGCGCAGAAAGGGATCTTGGAAGCGATCGGCAAACTCTGCTGCTGAGAGGTTTCCCCACCGTAACAGTGGGCATACAAACGGTAACATTTTCCACACCAGCCGTCCCCAGTCACCCAGACGCAATAATGCTTTGGGCTGCTGCTGGACTAGTGAGAGATCAAAGTGGGTAAAAGCGCGAATCCCAGCACAGAAGTCGCTAATTAGCCGACGATCAACTGGTGATAGTTCTTTTAAATGTTGCTCTAACCGAGCCGGATTGCTGTAGACAATTAAGGTTTTACCATGAGGTTCGCTAACTCGTAGTAATTCATCGTGATGGACAAATTGTTGCTGCGGCACAACGCCGAGTTCCTCCCAGAGACGGTAGAAAGGCTGTCCTTGCCCAGAGCCAAACAAATAGTGAATACAACCATCAAACACAAATCCCTGCCTTTGCCAAGCGGTACACAGACCACCTGGTTGATTATGCATCTCAAAGATCCGTGTTCGATAACCATTCATCTGGGCATAGCAACCTGCTGCCAGACCAGAAATCCCTGCCCCAATAATGATCATGGTTCCAGTTGTAGCATTCTTCATGTGAAACCTTGACTACTTTCTTTAACTCAATCCCCACATATTTTTCAAACTGTTCTTCTAAATTATGGGCACCAGACAGCATAGTAATTACTGCCCTATTCACTCACTAGCTGTTTGAGGTTTTTCTCTACCAAACCTCCACAGCAAGATGACACCCAAGCCGAACAGATTGACTAGGAAAACTACTAACCCTCCAAAAAATGGAATGAGTGCCAAAACTGTCAGGATCGCCAAACCCACCAAGAACTGCTGCTGTAACGACCGATTGCCATTACTGATTAGGCGTTGACCGACAAAAAGTGCCACGCCCAATGACCCTACTAGAGAAGTGACAATCGCAGTCAGAATTAGTAGTGGAATCAGGGGAATACCAATGAGCGTAATCGCCAGAAACACACTGACAAAGATAATGGCGACAATCGCCCCGATCCCCCATAGAGCAGTCAAACTGGGATGTTGACGCAATTTTGTAGCCAAATTCGGCAGGAACTGTGGGCTGGTATGCAAAATAATCAGTCCGAGAATAGCTGCTGCTATAGCGGCACTAATTCTAAAAATGGCACTGAAGAAATAGTGAGCGAAGAAGCTACTTCTGCCTCTATCAGAGCCATACATCATGCCATGTCGATCGCTGAATGTAGCTTTCTCACCACCAATGATCGCACCGGGTTCCTGTACGATTTTGCCGCCAAAGGAGTAAGTATCACCATCTACCCGCGCTCCTTTTTTTAGGATGACATCCCCGCCAAAAGCGATAGCAGTGTCCAAAACTCTGGCATTAGGTGAAACAGTAACGTTCCCCCCAAAAGCAAGGGCATTTTCGACGATTTGGTTCTCTGGTACGGTCACATTTCCCCCAAAGCGAATGAGGTTGGTATTGTCGATATTAATATCGGTCTGTGCGAGGGCATTGCCTGCAAATATTAAGCAAATGGTAGCTACAAAAGCCAGAGTTAATTGTTGCCATTTCATAGATTTCATCCTCGTGAACGACAAGAACACCGACTATCTCTCATGATGTTAAAAAAGATGAGGAAACTGTGAGGAAGTTATGATTGAGAAAACTCATGATAAATTTCCCATCATTTCCGCAT
>NZ_JBGTFY010000007.1:0-14116 GCF_041747015.1 Nostoc sp. | reverse complement strand
CTTTATGATTTCAAGTACGCACAGCAAGAATCAGCCACCGCACAAGCCAAGGGGCAAGCGCCAATACTAGCAGGGTATGCCGCTTTGCGCGGTTATCAAGTTACCGTACTTGCCCCAGGCTTTGCAGAATCCGCAGTTGCCAACCCAATAGACTTTCTTCGTAACAACGAGGATTCGGAGATGGCGCGGCAGCTTGCTATCACCCTTAATCGCAATTTCCAACTCGGTGATAAAGACTCTGGTAACAGCTTTTTCACCAATGCTGGAGATCAGCTAGTGCAAGCCGTGTTTATGCTGGCAAAAGGCACAGAGTACCCAGATATTATGATGTGCCAAGCAATTCTGGGGTTGCCAAAGTTAGTTAAGCGCATTGAGCAAGCCGCCGAACTAAACTTCATGGTTAGAGAGGCTTTTGCTCAGTTTGTCTCTGTTGCGGGTTCCCCTGAAACAGCCGCCAGTATTGTCGGCACGGCTAGCGGATTGTTTAGTCGATTCATGGTTCCCTCTGCCCTCGCTGCTTTCTGCGGTCAAACTAACATTCCACTGGATTTGAAGGGGCGGCAGATGGTAATTTTCGGGATGAACAAAGAGAAGCGTGATGTAATTGCACCTTTGTTAGTCTCGATTCTGCATCTATTAGTTAGCCGGAATGTGGCTAACAAACGTGCTTGTCCTTTGGTGTTGGGGATTGATGAATTACCCACATTATATTTACCAGCACTGGTTGATTGGCTCAATCAGAACCGCGAGGATGGACTAATTTCTATCTTAGGTTTACAAAATCTCTCAATGCTGATTGAAAGTTACGGGGAAAACACAACTAATGCAATATTTGGGGGATGCGCTACCAAGGCATTTTTCAATCCACAGGATGATGTCGCCGCCGAACGATTTAGTAACTTTTTGGGTGAAGAGGAAATTAGATATAAACAGCGATCGCGGTCATCAGGAGGCAAGGGCGGCGCAAGTACTTCTAATTCTGACCAAAATAGTACACGTAAGCTATTCGACATCAACCAATTCAACACCCTGCCAGAGGGGAAAGCAGTAATTATTAGCCCAGGCTTTCGTTCTCGTGGTCAAATAAGTTTACCAATATTGCAATCAATAAAAATTCCTCAACATGAGATTGATACGCAAGTCACCAGCATCGCCGCTTGGTACAGATTTCAGGAGCAATTGATATCTAAATCAACTTTACATATCCCCGCAGATCAAGAAATGAGAATTCGCCGCGCCGCCGCTCAAGAAATGCTGCCATTGATAGAAAATCAAGAGCAGCTAGAAGACATTGCAGCGCTGATTTAACGTAGTCACAGTAACGTTACCTTAACTAATATGAGCTATCCATTAACTGATTACGACAAAAAACAAATCGCCAAGCTTCCCGCAGACATAGCAGCTTTGGCCCAAAAGTACCCCTGCGAGATCGTGAACGTGGTCGAGGCTTGGGACGATAAGCCTTTTCCCTCTGATTACATCCCTCAATACATTGAAACCTATATCGATGCTGGGGACGAGCCTAGCTTGCGCGTTCTCGAAGGGAGCTTGACCGACTATATTCCGGCCAAGTCTTTGGACGACATCAAAACCATTCAAGTAATAATTGATGGGAAGTTTGCCTATATCGAGATAGAGAGCAGGGTAATAATCGATCACATTGGCGGCGTTGTCTTCCCCGCAATCGCCACGAACCCTGTTGAATTAATGCAAATCTTAACAAAGGAGTAGGGTGATGATTGATGATGGCGAAGCGAAGGAGATTAAGCGCGACTATCTAGAGATACTGGAATTATTGCTTAAGAATATCCAGAATCAAGCCAATGAAAAAGAGATGGCGGTTGATGATACTGTAAATATTTATGTTGACGGGAAGCATCTTTATAAGGGCGTTGTGGGGCAATCGCCTGATAAAAATTCCCTGTCTCCTGAGCAGTTAGAAAATATCAATAAGGCGATAAATGACCCGAGAAAATCGCAAGGCACTATCTCTATAAATATTGGTAAAACTGAAGTGTTTCGTGTTCAAAATGGGGTCGTAACTAACGATAGATTAAGCTTGGCTTCGCCGCAACCTTATAATGTTGAGCGCGTTTATTCTGTTGAAACCTTGCAAAAACAAGTGGATGTTTTGCAATCAAAATTAGAGAGGCAGCAAGAGTTGATCAACGCTATTAAGGGTGCTGATGCAACTCCTGAAGCTCTATCTCAGCTAGCGGAGAAAGTTAGCGAAATGGGCAGAACGCTAGCAAAGCAGCAACAATTAATAGAAAGAACTCAAAATGTCATGAATCTTTCTTTCTCGCAAGTTAAAAATACAAGACTTCAAGATTGGGTGGGTGCAGTTGAAAATAATGTAAAGCAAGCCGCGCAAAATCTTTTTCAAAGCATCAAGGCAAAGCTAGATCCGGAAATTACAAAAGTTCGCAATGAGGTAGACCGAAAGGTTGGCGAGTTCAAAAACGAGGTAGACGCAAAAATTAATACTGTCAAGGCTACAGTGAACGATCTCAAAAGCCAAGCAATCGAGAAGAGCGTTAAAGCATTGCTTAAACGTCTGGGCAAGCAAAATTCAGATGGGTCAATCAGCTTTGAGAGCAAAACGCTTAACTTTAACCAAAAGGATAATTGCGTAACTGTTCAAGCTAAAGACGGCACTCCGGTTATGGAAAATGGCGCTATCGATTCCTCTGTATCAGAGGAACATAGGGTTGCGCTTGACAAAGTGCAACCCCTTATGGAGCGTTTTGACCGTTTTGAACAAAAAGAAACAACATCGCAAACTCAAAGAAATTCTCATCGTTGAACCATGCCATAAAAATATCGCAACAAAGACTTTACGTCCCAAGGCTCACGATGATGAGGGGGAATAGGATTGTGGGAAAGGGGGAAAGGTTTTGAATACATCCTTTCCCCTTTTCCTCAGAAGTATTTATCGCCTGAATCTGTTTTGTTTACTCTCATTGGATTGCTGGATTCCTAACTTCTTCATAATTTGGGATTTGTCTTCTCTAATCAATTGGCGAACCATATTCATTCTCTGTTCAAAAGTTAAAGGTAAGTCAGCTTGACCAATTCGAGAGAATAACTCGTTGACTCGATCCCCTTTGACTTTTTCACCTTGAGCGTATTTTCCTACTTCGATAAATAAATCTAACAGTAGTTGTTTATCTAAACGCTGGATCATCTCCTTTATAAGTGATTCGACATTTGTTGTAACTTGTTCCTTTTCTTCGACTGCACCAGCAGTTTTTTGTTTAAGGCGCTCCGATAATTTCTCAACTACGGCGACTACATTGGTGATCAGGTTAGTAAATTCACTATTAGCAAGACAAAAAGATAGTTCCTTGATTACAGTTGGTAATGTTTCAGTCAGTGCAGACTCAACAGACGATTGCTCAACAAAATTAGTAATTGCGTTTACAATTCGCTCACTACTTCTATAACTTGTTGTCTGGTCAATAATTGCTGAATTTTTTCTGTCAGTGTCTCCTGAGATGCCCTCTGTTCGGTGAGTTGTACCCCGACTGCCTCTAACACTGTGGTTAATTCCTTCAATGTCGTCTCTAAGCTGTTTGACTTCTTGGAGTTCAATGTCTCGGCTAATTGCTGCAAGAAGTTCTTCATTGACTCGGCTTGGCTCTGTTCCAAATGTAGGATTTCCGCGCTCAAATCCTGACTCAGTTTCTTGTGACTGCTCAACAATTCCTCTATTTTTTCGGAAAACACTACTAATTCCTGTATTGGGTTTGGATTGTTGTCGGTTGATGTCATTGGTTTTTTCTATGGATTGGTTTTGCTGTAAAAAACGTTGTTCTGCTGTTAATTTTTGAGGTGGTTCGATTATGGCAGCACTCTTGTATTGATTCCGGCGTTGCCAGTCTCTTAAATTCATCGCTTCATGGCTCAATTTCTCATAAGCCAGTGGACTGTGAGCGATTATAAAATCATCGACACCTTTATCAGGTCCTGGCAGCGTTACGACTCTTACCTTGACTCCTGATTTTTGTAACAATCCTCCAGTCACGGAAATATCTCGCTCGATATTGAGCTTTGTTTGGGGCTTTGTTTCGTAGTCAAAGCAGAATTTGATTTCTCGAGAAGGTGTGGCGAAAACTGCCAATTCTTCATGCAGATAGGATTTGCCGATTTTCTTGCCAAACTCATCTTTTGGAGTTCGGTATCCCGCCGAAATCCCAGGTAGCCCAATGGCAGCGTGACCCTGACTGAGTAGACTGGCTGCTTTTTTCGCACCCTCCGTAATCGTAGCTGGGATATTATGTTTCCAGACACAATACCAGAATCCCGATTGGCGATCGCTGTTACTTGGTTCGACACCAGCTTTTTTATAGATGCGCTCGGCTATCTCCTGTGGTACATCTAATAGGAAGATACTTAATTCAACCTTCGGGGGATGTTCATATTTGATAAACTTCCCTTCAATTATTTGACCATCATCATCTTTTTTGGGTCTAGGTGCATTCGGTTTGTAACATCCCCATCTTTTAATCGGCGGTTTCTCACCTGGCTTTAAGTCAGCAAAAGAACGTGGGTCAACTCCAGCATCACACCACCAGCCACCAGCATCAAGATGCGAATATGCTCGTATAAAGCCATCTGTTAGCCGTCCTGTATTTGTTCGATTAAGCTTTTCACTGACCATCAGCCGTTCCCAAGCTTCATGCTCACCACCTGCATAGTTGAACTGAAGACTTTCAAAGTTCAACGCCGCAATTTCGGGATGAATGGCACTTGATTCAAACTCTTGCCAGTGGTTCGGTTCGATAAAATTAGGTATTTTTTCAGTATGATGTGGTGTCCAAAACGCCTCTGTGGGGACAGTTGGTTTGGGTACTGGCTTGTCGATATGAGGTTTTGTAACGGTTGGTGGTAACTCTATCTCTTTTAGCTTGACTACAGGTATTTCTGTCGTCACTTCTTTTTGACAAATTGGCTTTGTTTCTGTCTCTTCTGGTGATTTAGGAGTTTTCAGTACTTGTGTGTTAACCACTGTTTGAGTTTTCAGTACTGAGTCAGACTTCAGTACAGGTGCTACTAGCTCATCACTTATATTTATAGTTATCGCTTGCTGTTGCTCTGGTTGGCGCTGCTTGAAAGTCGATTTCTGAACTTGTTTTCGTAGCAATTCCAAGGCATTTTCTTTAGACTTCGACTGTTGCGCTAACCAGAGCAACCGCGTTGGATCTTCGGTGTAAATCTTTAATTCATGCCTTGCACGGCTGGTAGCAACATAAAAACTTTCCTGCCCAATCGTGAAGTCTGCCGAAATTAACACCCGATCCGCAGTCTTGCCCTGGCTGCTGTATGTTGTACTTACAAGGGCATAATCTAAGTTTTGCGCCTGTGCCAAACTAATGCATTCAGTACGCTCGTCAGCATATTTAATGTGGACTATGTTTAGGTCGATCCCTATGACAGTAAATTCCTGTCCGTTACGTCGTCCCAATTGCCGATCGTTTTTCTTCCATTGCAAGCGATCGCCCACAGCTATTTCAATCTGGTTTCTTTGGTAAACTGCCTTCTCAAAAGCTGTGTCTACATCCATTACTCCACCATCATCGCCCTTGAGAGTCAACCTGTCAGTAGTTCGATCTACCACTTCATACAGTTTCCCTTTCTCCAACCCCCGACGTTTGTAATCCCGTGTGGGCATAACCACATCACCAATCTCAAAGTTATGAGCAAACTGCATCTGTACTTTTGACAGAGTTTTGGCTTGCAATTGGGTGATGGTTGCAGTGTTGCCTAAACTTCCCTCATCTTTGAGCTTGCCTCGAATAGCTTGAGTAATGGCAAGTCTTTCGACGTTTGTCCCAGCTAAAACAAGGGTTTTGAGTCGTTGCTCTGGTGTGCCTAATATATAGTCATTGGCGATTTGTTCTACTTTTGACTCGGCATCAACAGTTTTTATAGAACCATTGGCGAATAAATGGTCAAAACCCGCTTTAGTCCTCCCCTCAGCGATTAAATCTACTGCCAATTTTAACTGCGGATTTTTCTGGCGCAACGACTCATTGAGGTGTGCGGTTTTGATACCCGCTTGCTGCAAGGATTTGAAGGGATTACCTGCTGATACTGCTGATAATTGCCGAGTGTCGCCCACAAACAAGACTCTGGCAAGCTCTTGGGTAGCCCGTTGTAGAAGTGCTTGGGCATCCTTAGCACTAAGTAAACCCGCTTCGTCCACAATCCAGATTTGATTGAGTTCAATTTCTGATGCTGGTTCTGTTACCAAAAGCCTAGCCACTGTTTCAGACTGCACCTCTAACTCTTCACTCAAAACCTTAGCAGCAGCGGAACTGGGAGCAAAACCAATGATAGTGTATCCGGCATCTGTAGCGATCGCCTTCAACTCTTTTAGGGCGAAAGTCTTGCCAGCACCAGCTACCCCCTGCCATGCAATGAATTGGTCTTGTGTAAGGGCAGCTAATTCTACCGCTTGGCGTTGTCCCTGGTTTAGCAAGGTTCTCTCTAACAGGCTTTCGACTACTTCCGGGTGAGAAATTGGGTTAACTTTACCAAGTCCTAGTTGCATCAACTCAATCGTCGCCAACTCCCGCCGAACCGCACTCATCGTTGTAAATTGGTCAGTCAATCCCGGTAAACTGATTAATTCTTGATGTTCTCTAATTAGTGGCTCAATCGCTTGTACTCTAGTCGCCAGCCTTTCTTCTAGGATGAATTTTTCTAAATCCTCTTGTCTAAATGCGACATTCCTCTCACTGCAATGAGCTAGAGCTAAATCCAAAACCTCTGCCAAACTTTTGTTATTGACTGGTATATCCTGGGTTGCTTCCCCAGGTTTTACAAAGGTGATTCCCAACGCCGCCGCTTCTTCGACCCAGTATGCTTTTAACTCTGACTCTGGTAACTTTTCCTTACGCTGGCGGGTATCATCCCAAATTTTCTCCCGTTCTGCCCAAGTGGAGTTAGCTCCAGCCTTGGCGAGTATCTGCTGTCGGCGTTTGGAAAATGCTTCTAAATCTTCTTCTTTAAAGCCTTTGATCTCAAATTGTCCGTGTTTTTTTGGTTCTATTTCATACCCTAGTTTCTGGACTTCACGCGCCAGATAACTTTGATACGCCATTCCCAAGAATTTCTTATTGGCAAATATCTCACCATTGCCCAAACTCATCCATTTCCCATCTAGGGTTTGCGTCATATTCATCAGCAAACAGTGGGTGTGCAAATGTGGGTCTAGCTCTCGACTTTCGATGTGGTCAAACTGCGCGACGACTAAGTTACCAGTCTTAACTCTATGTCTGCCGCTATTATCTGTCACTCTGGTATAGGCGTAACGCTGCTCTATTAGTTCCAGCACTTCTTTCAATGCCTGATGGTGAGCATCTATTAAACGAGTATCCCCACCCACCAATGCCATCAAACTTACACTTTTGGGCGCTGAAAATGTACAGTCTAATGCGGCTCTGCGTTCGTCGGGCTTCAACACTCTGGCATTTAACTGCTCACGACCATCGGGCGATCGCCCTTCGATTACATTTTTAAAAGCTTGTTCATTATCAATTGCGCCTGACAGCCCCAATTTTTCAGCACCTTTACCACTCCAGCGCGACTTCCCTTGGTGATAGTAGTTCTTGATGAAGTAGTTCACCGCCATCTCTGAAGAGACGTTTGCAGATGTTAGCATCGCTCACCCCCGCAAGGGGATTTACATAACTTAATATCTATCCCACTGAGCGATGCCAACGGCTGGCTACGCCTACGCCAAAAACTTTTTTTGTCAAAGCACATCACCGTCATCAAATCAAAGCGAGTTTGATGACAATTCCAAAAATTTTGGTGAGACTTTGACTGTGACAAAATTTTTATTCACCAACTCTTATGTAATTTAATATAGCAAATTATCCTCCCAAACTTTCCGCCAAATATGGCGTACTGTGCGTCAGAAAATGATATTATTTTTCTGTGAAAGTATAATATCACTATGATATTTAAAAATGCAGAAATTCGGTGACTTTCCATTGATTTGCCATAGTACTGCCATAGTACTGCCATTGGTGTGCCATACTTGCAGCACTTTTAACGTCATTTCTCAATAGTTTTAATTAATTGAGAAATAAGATTTTAAAATTCCATTGATTTGCCATAGTACTGCCATTGACGTGCCATTGATTTGCCATAAGTGCCGCATTTTATGAATTTCCATTTTCGAGACTAAAATTACGGGACTTCATGATTTAGAATTTAATGAAAGAGCGGAGTTTTTTTTTGAAGATGATGCCCGATTTAACTATCTCATTCGATCCGGGAGCGTCCTTAAGTAGAGTTTTTTTTACAAGTGGTTCAAGTAACCCAGAATTACTTTTAATGGAACCCTACACGGCATTGATTCCAAAACAAAGCCTTTTAGCTTATGAGGAGGATGCGATTGGGACATCATCTCCAGAAGATTCGGCTTGGGTAGAATACGAGGGGCAATGCTGGGGTGTAGGCTATATCTGCCAAAAATTCTATGCAGACCTGAAGTTAGAACTGCCCAAGTTCGAGAGTGCAATTTACAAAACCTTGGCTGTGGTGGGTGCTTTAGCTCAAAAGAAGTCACTTGCTAACGACGCAAGTATTCGGTTGGGTATTTTGTTTCCCTATGGTGAATACTCAGATCGCAAGTTATTTTCCGACTCCGTTGCATCTGCTTTGATGAACTTTCAATTTCGAGGGAAACAACGTTCGTTCCAGCTTGAAAGTTTTGTCTGTCGCCCGGAAGGTTTTGGAGTGCTTTCACGGGGGCGTTCAAGTACTATCAACTTGGCAGAGTGCAAAATCGCAGTGGTGATGATTGGCTATCGCAACGCTTCTATTTTGATTATGGATCGGGGCGTAATGACCAATGGGCTAACTGTTGATTTAGGATTCCATAAATTAGTGAAAGCTGTACAACGTCAGGTAGCTGGGCAAAAATCTCTAACTCTTGCAGCTGCTATTTGCGATGCTGGTCCGAAAATCAATCCTAAAGCATTAGCCCCTTTAGTTCGAGTACAAGAGCCATCATTACAATCAGCAGAAGTATCCCAAATCAAAACTGCGATCGCACAGTCGCGTGAAGAATACTGGTTACTACTTTCTAGCTACCTGCAAAATTACATTCCATCAGATACTGATGAGATTATCTTTGCTGGAGGGACTTCTCACTATCTGAGAAACGACCTGAATAAGTTATTTCGCCGTCCAACAAAAATCTTCTGTGATGCCCTTGAATACTTAGTAGAACGCGAGTTTCTCTCATCAAGACCCAAATCCGACTTAGATTTTCGCTTAACTGATAACTACGGATTTTTTTCTTACCTTTGTAAAACTGATAAGCAGGTAGCGCTGAATGTCTAACCAAGTTGATTTTCGCTTTCAATTTAGTACTGACTCTCCTTATATACTTCTGGTCAAATATCTCAGCCCCAAAAATAAAACTCTCTCCTTCCCTAGACAAAATATGATTATCTGGGCGATTGCTGCCTTCTGGTATCCTATAGCTTGCAAGTGGTTGGGAGGATTTTCTCAGTCTGACTTAAAATCAAAAGCCAGAACTGCAATTTACCAATTACAACAACAAATCATTTATTTAGCTCATACTTTCAACTTGGAGCAAGAGCTAGGAACTCATGGAATAGTTACTAATCCTACCTCTACACCGGAGCAATTCAATGGGAGCAATGCGTCACCAAGAACACCACAGCCAACTGTGTCAGATATTGATACAGAGTCTTTACCCTCACTGAGTAATAATCACGACGACGACCGATTACTAGAAAACGCATTCAACTAGGAAAAAACTTATGTCTTACACCAAAGAACTGTTACAACAAACATATTCGCTCTCTGTAGAAGATATTGATGCCACATTGACTGCAAGTGGTTTACCTTTTGACCAGCCAGAGTACAGTGATGAAGAAATTCAGTCTCGTTTTGATGTAATTCGCCAGTTAATTAAACTTGGTAAAACCTATAAGCAAGCAGCAGCACATTTTCAACGACAACAAAAAAAAAGCGTTGAAAAAGCCGAATTTCCACCGATGAATATCTTAGAAATGTTGACTCACATCAACTTAGAATATGGCATTGGGCTAGAACTGACTGAAGCTATTGAGATTATGGCAGCTTGCGGATTATCCCCAAATCAGAAAGAATATCGTCAATTAGAGTGCGATCGCTTTTTAGAAGCCTGTGACTTAATTAAGGAACAAGGTCTGACCTATAAAGATGTTGCTGCTCATTTTGGTATTAACAACAATGGTACAAATCCCGATAGCAATGCACAATACCTGACTGACCAGATTACTAATGTTGCTGTCACATCGGAAGCGGGGTTAGCTCATTTAGTTGACCAAGTTACTGAAAAACGTGCCGAACACGTTTCTGGCTTAGTTAACCAGATGTATCTCAAAAACGTCATTTCTAAACTCGCTTCTAGTCAAGACGAAATTAAAAGCTTTTATGCTGGACTAGAAGAACGTATCTTGGATCAAATCGAGGGAAAGTCCCCAATCAAAGCCATTATGCAGGGGCAATGGCAGATCACACCCTTGCCCTCTTTTTCAGAGAAGCCGATGTTATTGCCGGACGCATCCGAGAGCGATACCAACACCGATTAAAACAAGAAATTGCAGCCAAAGAACGCACCATTGATATCCAAGTAGAAAAAACCTCTGATGCCAAAGCCACCCGACTCGCTGCTCACAAACTGGAAAAGTTGCAAGCTTGGAACGAAGCACAGGCAGAAATTCAATTGCTTCGTCACAAGCGCTTTGAACAGTTCAAGGGATTTGTTTTTTGGCTCGGTGGTTGGGTCGGTTCCGGTCGCTCTGGCATTTTCTTTTTTATCTCTGCCATGTTAGCTTCTGCGACTTTCGCAGGGGTATCAATCATTAATCTACCAACAAATCTTTCTTGCCCTGATCCCAAAAGTCTCTGCTATCTGGTATACCAAATGCGATTCAACAATAATAGTGTGATTCTTCCTACTCAGACTAAGGATATTATTGCTGAGTATGAACGCAATAAGAGTAAACCTAAACGACGCAAGTAATTCATTTGCCCTGGTCAATTGCCTCTGTTGAATTTCTTCCCGATCTTTTGAACAGCATCAAAAGTTTGATAAGTTTAATTGCAGTGTGATAATCTCAGAACATTACCACACTGCAATCGCACCAATCGCATCTAAAGCTTTAGCTGCTTCTAGCTTCCCTTTGCGCTCGTAGTATCTTAAAATACCCCAGCAAACATTAGCTTTGATTGCCTTGATTTCTCCTCCTTTAACAGAAGTTTTATCGGTCAGGTATAATCCCCCTTCCGCAAGGTTTTGAAGCCAAAGAGGTGCTTTGTTTTCGGTCAGGTTTTCTAGCATATTTTGGACTGTCGAGAGCCGAACCCCACACAGCCTAGACAGTCCCCGTTGACTCATCCCCGACTCTCCAGTACTGACAACTGTAAAATATTCGATACCGTCTATTTCTTGCCGTAGAATATCATCAGACATTATTCGTTTGTCCTTAAAGCTTGTAAATTTTGGTTAGTTCAAATTTTTTAAGGGAGCGCCGAGCAGGTATAAAGTCCGTCTAATAGTTTTTCGTTAAGTTGCACCAGCAAATTGAACTGGTCTATTGGAGTATTTCTGATTTGCTGCTCAAGAATCGAGTAATCTATCTTGGCTTCTTGATAAGCTAGTCGCAAAGAAGTAACAGAGTTTGACTCGGTGGACTGTGCTTCTGGAATCGGTGCTAATGTTGTAGTAATCATCATTTCCTTTGTTGGTTTTGGTGAAGGGGCGATCGCGTAGTTTTCCAGACAGAGCGGTCGTCCTTTTGATTGGTTTGGAGCTTCTTGTGTACCTCCCTCACCACTCATATCCTGATAATACCACGATATTACTAGCGACTCTAGTGTTTTTTCTATTCTCAATGATGAGTATTTTCAAAGGTTCTAGCTTTTTATTCCGTTTTTGATAAGTAAGTCTTATCCATCGTTATACCACGGGATAACTAACTATTCTCCCGTGGTTATATCTTGGTATTACCGTAGTAATATAAAATAAACGATGGAGGTATTATTCTAGTGGGACGAGGTAAAGACGGAAAATTTGTTGAAGACCCTAACAGTTTTGATAAAACTCCTTTTGGAGTGAAAATGACACCTGCAATGAAAGAATGGGTCAGAGCGCATGGTGGTTCTGAATTTATCAGGCAACTCATCGAGAGGGAGATGGAAAAAGAACAAAACTCTCATGCACTAGCCTGATAGAAATAGCTTTTCTGTTTTCTTATAAGTTTTGGAGCAGTTTTTTATGGAGCAAGAGACATTAGAAACTTATATTCAAGCGGGAGCAATCTATGAAACTGCCCTCAAATTTACTCCCAATGACTTTAAGACTCTTAAGCGCAAGGGCATGGCTCTAGAAAAGTTGTCCCAGCTACACTGGTGTCTTGACCACCATCAATATGCAATCGATACCTTAAAGCAAGCGATAGCCACTTATAAAACTGCCTTTGAGCAAACTCCCAATGATGCCTTGAATATCAGTTATCTAGGGATGATCGTAGAAAGATTAGCACAGCAACAGTTTAGCCATAAACAATACACAGAAGCATTCGTGACCTACCAACAGGCTGTTGCTATCTACGACAGTACGCTCAAGTTTGCTCCTGATGACTATTGTAGTCATGCACTTAAAGCTGGTGTATTCAATACAATAGCTGATTTACACTCTTATTTGTCACAATATAGACAAGCTCTTGATAACTATCAGCAAGCAAGTGCAAGCTATGATATTTCACTATTGCTCAAACACATCTTGCCTATTGAATTTGATAAAGCTCGGACATTGCAAAAAATAGGTAATTGTCTTCAACAATTATCTAGCAACCAAGAAGCACTTGGGTATTACCAAGCGGCAGTAGAGATATTCAAGCGCATTTTACCTGCCAATGATAAACAGATAAATTTTGTAGAACAAGAGATGCAAAAAGTCTTAGCAGAATTAAATTGATTAATTCAGTAAACCTGGATTTATATTTTTCAAGCTTTAAGCGAACAGGCTTTTGAGCATTTCTTGCAGTTCTAGTAGGGAGAAAGATACTGGAATTACCCTGCCACAAAGATTATAAATCAAAGTCAAGGCTGAATGTTTCTCCATCAGAATCCTCTTCTTCCTCCTCTTTCATTTGAGTTGAACTCCTTGAGGAAAGTTTGTTATCTTCAGTATTAATTGGCGTGAAAGCTACTTGTTGTGTGGGAAATGCACCCTTTCTGAAAGCAAAATAACAATCAATGATAAAGTAAAGCGTCTCCAGGTAACTTTTATCTAGTTTTTGGGATTCTGCAAATATCCGCTCACGGTAGCTATCTTTGATCCGAACTTTTTCTGGGGTTAAGTCAAGTTTGTCTGCCATTGTTATAACTTAAGAGATGTAGATGCTGAATTCTTGGCAAAAATAGTTTTTGCCATTTCTAAAAGCCCAAAGACATTCGCTTCCACCGGGTTGTCGAGAATCTTGAAACCGTTCTTCTCTAACAATTTTTTAAATCCTGGTAAAAGGCAGCCTCCACCTATCGCCCAGATTTCATCCCCTTGGTGCTTGGCATCAAGTGTCAAATTCACTACTTTCTTCAAGTATTTTTCATACCAATCTTTTAAACAAGTGCTGTATATATCTTTGATATCGATGTCACGGCTGTACCGGGTATGCCCCATTTCCAGACAAAATCGGATCTTGGAGGCATCCCCGATTTTCCCCCCATTTAGATGTTTCATTTTTTGGGAGATATCATCGATGAGAACTTCTACACCAATGGGGTAGGCAGTGTGAACTTCTCGTTGACCCCGGTTGTAACGAGAATACAAGGTCGTTCCATTGCCAAAGTCTAAAATTGTTAATTTTTTCGGTAGTTGATGCCCAAACAATGCACCCATACCCTCTAGTACTACTTTCAACACTTCTATCTTCACGTCTGATTGTTTGCCAGCTAGTATCGGCTGATATTCCCCACTTAGTACTTTTTGCAATTCGTTAGCCAGACCGACATCATGTAAGCTGACGACTAATTTTAAGTGCCAAGCCTTACGGTGTGGCAGATGTGCCAATGCACC
>NZ_JBGTFY010000006.1:0-38509 GCF_041747015.1 Nostoc sp. | reverse complement strand
CGTTGATTTGTACAAGTGGGGCAGGACACGTACCTCACTCTAAAACGCTGTAGGGAGTTAACTCCTGAAAGAAGTTCTACTCGTTCTTCGGAGCGACTGAGAAGCCTACACTTACTCGCTAGAGAAGTGTAGGAGTGTCACAGATAGCCAGCCAAATGTGAGTTGCAGACTAGAGTTTGCTTCTAAAATACAAGAATGCTATCAACTCCCACTCAACTACTACGACTGTCTCAAGGACAGCTAAACTTACTAGAAGCTTGTCCTCGTAAATTCCAACACACCTACTTAGAACAACTCAATTCGCCCTCAAATCCAGAACAAGAAGAACGGCAAACTTTGGGTAGCCGCTTTCACTTGCTAATGCAGCAGCAAGAAATGGGTTTGCCAATTGATAGTTTTCTGCAAGCTGATGCTAAATTGCAAAGCTGGATGGCAGGTTTTGCTGATGCAGCCCCAGAAATTTTAGCGCCTGCATCTAATCACCAAATTTTCCGTGAAAGTGAACATTACCGCACTCTGCAAGTTCAAGACTATTTGCTCACAGTTGTCTATGATTTATTGATTGCAGATAATCAACAAGCGCAAATTCTCGACTGGAAAACTTATCCAAAACCACCCAATCAACGCAAGTTAAAATCCAACTGGCAAACACGGCTTTATTTATATGTATTGGCTGAAACTAGCGACTATTTGCCAGAAAACATTTCAATGACTTACTGGTTTGTTCAATCTGAGGGCAAACCGCAAAATATTAAATTTAATTACAATACTGCTCAACACATACAAATAGCAAAGGAACTTAATCAACTATTAAGCCAGTTAACTCATTGGTTAGAACGCTACCAAAATAACCAGCAGTTTCCTCAAGTGGTGGAGGGTAGCAAAACTTGTGATTATTGTCAGTTTGCCAAGCGGTGCGAGCGCACACCAGCTACAGAAGAAGCAGCGAAAGACTCATTGCCAAATTTTGACAGCATTCAAGAAATTTCATTCAACCCATAAAGTAGAGAATATTTGTAAAATCCAATAGAGGTATAAATAAATTTTAAAACTTTCAAAATTTATGGCAAATTTTGATGAAACTGAAGCAATTTATGTCCGCGAATTAGGAATTGATCACATTGCTCCCGTTTACCACTTGGGAGAAGGGTTATTTACTGAATTTACCTTAATGGAAAAAGTCTAACCCAACCAAGTTTAATCGCAATATCGAGAGCGATTGCAGCTATTATAAACCACAACACACTTTCAAAAGCTAACACCATAAAAGGCCAAATTGTGCTGTGAGAATTCCACCCAAATTCTATCTGAGTTAATCCGCGCACCAAGCCAAAAGCCAGCACACCGCCAACTTTGAGTTGGGGATTTTTATCTGAGCGGATGATATAGCGGTAGGTGACACCAAATAGGAAACCAGTAAAAGTTGCAACTGCAACACTCACCAACAAGTGCCAGTTAACATTACTTTGCAGATTTACGAGTGTCTGAAAATACTTTGCCAGTACTAAAGTATTCAAAAGACTGACAAGCACAAAAGCGAAAGACACAGATAAACTCCCAATTATTCCACCTTTCAGGGATTCTATACGTTCTGCCATTAGTTGAGGATCTAAAGTTGCGTTCACTGCTTTAATAAACTTACTCAAACAATTGTAATTAAATGCTGCTATTATATTATGGGAATTTTGATGATAAACTCGGTTCCCACACCTGGTTGAGAATTCACTTCTAAAACACCTTTGTGTTTCTCTACAACTATTTGATATGCGATCGACAAGCCAAGTCCAGTGCCTTTACCAACGGTTTTTGTGGTAAACAACGGTTCAAACAAGCGTTTTTTAAGCCGTTCAGGAATACCAACCCCATTGTCAGCAATCCGAATTATAACCAATTGTTCAGAATCTATTTCTGTTGCAATTTGAATCTGAGGAATTAGATTGCTCATTTTGCCTTGCATAATAGCTTCGTCAAGGGCATCAACTGCGTTTGCCAGAATGTTCATAAATACTTGATTCATCTCCCCGACATAGCAGTTTACCTGTGGTAATGTTCCATAACTCTTAATAACTTCAATGCTGGGATGATCGCCATTAGCCTTGAGGCGGTGTTGTAAAATCATTAGTGTACTATCCAATCCTAGATGCAAATCCGCAAGTATTTTTGCATCACTATCCGAGCGAGAGAAACTGCGGAGTGAATTAGAAAGGTTCTGAATTCGTTCACTTCCTAACTGGAGTGAACTCAAGATTTTTGGCATATCTTCGAGAACAAAGCTCAGATCCAAGTCTTTAATAGCAGTGGTAATTTTGGCTGTTGGGTTTGGATACTCTTGTTTATACAGTAGGAGAAGTTTGGTTATTCCTGTAGTGTATTCCTTTAAAGGCAAGATATTGTTAGAAATAAAGCTAATAGGATTGTTCATTTCGTGGGCAATACCAGCGATTAACTCTCCCAGTGTTGATAGTTTCTCTTGCTGCACCAGTTTGACTTGGGCTTGTTGCAAAGCCTTGGTGCGATCGCTAACTTGTTGTTCCAAAAATCCAGTCAATTGTTTGAGTTGTAAATGCACGCGCACTCTCGCAATGACTTCCTCTTGTGCAAACGGTTTCGGGATATAATCTACTGCACCAAGGGAAAATCCCTTCGTTTTGCTGTCCATATCTGCTAAAGCAGTAGTGAAAATAATCGGAATGTTTTGAGTAACAGGATTGACTTTCAGGCGACGACAAGTTTCAAATCCGTCAATACCTGGCATTTGTACATCTAGCAAAATCAACTCTGGTTGATTGCGTTCGGACTGAGCGATCGCGCTTTCTCCATCGACTGCAACACGGAAACGAAAACCCTCACTATTGAGCGCTTCAGACAGGACAGATAAATTTGTTGGATTATCATCCACAATCAAAATAAATCCGGTATTTGGGTTCTTGTTCATGATGGATTTAAAAATAAAAGAATTCAGGAGTCAGAATGGGCTAAACCTTAGCTATCCGCTAACAGAATGGAATTAGCATAGCTAGCTAGTTAGTAAGTTACTAACTTCATCAAGCTTAAGCATTAATTCTGATGTATCACTATATCCAAGATTATTTGAAAGAATTAGATAGTAACGACACTCCTCTAAAGAACCTTGGGATATGTTCATAAATCATGCTTTATCTGCTGTTCGCTTTTTCTTAAATCCCTCACTACGGGACGCTCCGCGAACTGCTATATTTGCTGGAATAGAAATTGCTGCTCTTCTAAATTGGGATGTAACTCCATATATTTCCGATTTAGAAAATTGGCTAGTAAATTGGTATACCAATAAAACAAACCGATGCGCTTTCTGCCAAACTATCAAGTCTTCAAATGTTTTTGCAGGTTGTCTCATTTATTCTGACTCCTGAATTATGACTCCTGCATACTGACAATAAAACTTTCCAAACGTTTGAGTTGGAAATTACTAGCAAGCTGGACAAGCTGCTCGGCAAAAACGCTGAGTCGCTCATCAGATGCAGAAAGTTGTTGAGCCAGTTCCAAAACTTTTTGAATATCGCCGTCTTGTGCGAGTTCGAGTAACTGTTGTAAAACCTCGTTGGCAGGAGAAATCATCTCATTTGGTTGATTTAAACCACCCAGATGCTTCTTTTTAATTGCATCTACCTTACCGTCAAAAATCCATTCCAGGTGCAAAAATTGCCGTAGCATTTCCAGCAGTGTTTCAGCTTCTAAAGGCTTCGGTAGAAATACATCTGCACCGACATCAATGCTCTTGTACTGGTCGGCTGCAAACACACTGGCTGACGAAGCGATGATTGCAATTTCTTTAAATTCTTCAGATTGACGCAAACGATTGATAAATTCAAATCCATCCAATATAGGCATTACTAGATCAGTGATAATCAAGTCTGGTTTGTGTACTAGAGCCTGTTCCCATCCTTCCTCGCCCTGATTAGCTTCTATAACAGTAAACCCAACTGGCTCTAGTAAATTGACAATTACCGCTCGGTTTTCCCATCTATCATCTGCAATCAAAATGGTGCGCTTTTGTCCTTGATAACCAATAATGGTTCCTTGCTCAACCACTCTAGAAATCTTTGCCCAGTCTTTAGATTCTGACAACTTTGCCTCAAACCAGAAAGTGCTACCTTTGCCAAATTCACTTTGCACCTGAATTTGACCACCCATCAACAAAATAATTCTTTGGCTGATTGCTAATCCCAAGCCTGTACCTTCAGATTGTCGTTTCTGATTTCCTACTTGCTCAAAGGGCTGAAAGATTTTCTCGGCTTCTTCAGGGATTATACCCGCGCCAGTATCTATTACTTCAAAGCGAATTTTGTAGTTAGTCTGTCCATCGGCATTTAATTCTTGACCAATGACCTGAACTTTGAAGGTGACACTGCCTTGATAAGTAAATTTAATGGCATTACTAAGCAAGTTAATCAGAACTTGCCGCAAGCGTTTTTCATCAGCATGAATGCCCGTTGGCAAATTAGGATCGAGTTGGATGTGAAATGCAATCACCTTTTGTTCTGCGCGGATGCGGCAAATTTCAGTCACGCTATCTATAAAGGCAGGAAAGTAGAAATCAACAGGATGCAATTCCAGTTTCCGAGCTTCAATCTTGGAGAGATCCAAAATATCATTAATTAGGGTTAAAAGATGGGAACCCCATTGGTAGATGATGCTGACTCCTTTGCGTCCTTTCTCACTCAAAGATTCTGTGCGTTGAAGAATTTGGGTAAAGCCCAGAATGCTGTTGAGGGGTGTGCGTAGTTCGTGACTCATATTTGCGAGAAATTCACTCTTGGCTTGGCTGGAGTTTTGAGCGATTTCTTCTGCAAGGCGTAGTTCTTGCTCGATACGCTTGCGCTCGACAATTTCAGTTGAAAGCGCCCGATTGATAACTTCTAACTGGGCAGGGCTAGGTAGTGTCAGAGCTTGAGGCATGAGATAAAATAACGCAAATGCCGTGTATATTGAAATAATGGCAGTTAGAGCTTTTAAAGCACCTGCAATCCAATAGTCTGGATGCCAAAGTGTCCAAATTTCCATCAAGTGTCCAGTACCGCAGACAATGACAAAAGCACCAAATAATAGAAAGACTCCATTAAATGGAACGTCTTTGCGCTTGGAAATAAAGTAAATTAGTAGGAAGGGAATAGAATAATAGGCAAGAGCGATCGTCGCATCAGAAATAATGTGGAGCCAAACTAATCCACTTTGCCAGAGATAGCAATGTCCGTGGGGAATAAAACCGTTAGAGTTGAAAAATGTCGGCATGATATTAGGGGTTGCTGGATTTGAAAATATATCCATAACCCTAGTATTCCCAAACCATCAAGTGAAAACCGCGATCGCTACTTCTTTACATTTGTCTTCATCTATGACATAAAGTACTAGCATACCAAGAAAAGATGTGTGTCCTTTGCCGCAGCTACGCCGATCGTAGACATTGCAGGCAAAACTTCTAATATCATTGATAAAAAAATCTCAGCCTACCCAATCCCTGTATGATAAATATTAGAAACCTTTTGTAATTATTTGAAAAGTGGGACTATGGAGATTTTGACACTAGGCTGGGTATCACTATTAGTTGTGTTCACTTGGTCAATTGCAATGGTAGTCTGGGGACGTAACGGACTGTAGAGGTATGGTAGAAAGTCCATTCTTGAGTATTTTGGCTTTAATTGCTGTAGTGCTGCTCGTAGTAGTCACTGGTGGTATTGGTTATTTGACTTTAGCAGATTGGCGCGATCGCCGTCGCCGAGATGAAGAGAAACGTAGCACCCGCAGCACCACTCCCAAGCGGCGATAATTCGCTTGTGGTTGAAAAATGTTTTTGTAGGGACATGATACTATCATGTCCCTACACTATTTTATTTGGCATTCTCAGAAAATAACTGTTAGCTTTCTACTGTTTAAGGGAATTATGAAATATAAGACTTTCAATATTTAAAATCCCCTTGGGAATGGAAAACTCCTCTACTATTCAACCTATACAACCAAATTCAGAGCAGCCAGAATCTCATTCAGATATGAGATTCTGTATGCCTCAGAATGAGCAGCAAAAAGTTTTGTCTGGAGTTATTGCCCGCCTTCGCAAGTCTCTAGACATAGACACCATCTTTAAAACTACAGTCACTGAAGTCCGCCAACTTCTGAAAACTGATCGGGTAACTGTGTATTGTTTTTATCCCGAATTAGCATGGGAAGGAGAATTTATTTATGAAGATGTGGGAGCAGAATGGGGTTCAGTACTAGGAGCCAAACCGCCCGACCAATGCTTTGCTGCGGATTTTGTAGAGTTATATCAGCAAGGTCAAATTAAAGCAATGGCTGATATATATCAACCTAGTGTTAGTGATTGTCACGTCCAGATGCTAGAAAGATTTCAGGTACGTGCCAATATAGCTGCCCCCTTGATGAAAGGTAAAGATTTATGGGGATTGCTGTGTATTCATCAGTGTAGTAATCCTCGCCAATGGGAAGCATCAGAAATTGAGTTTGTGCAATTAATTGCCGAGCATCTGGGAGTTGCCTTGCAGCAAGCAGATTACCTGGAACAAGTGAAATTACAATCAGCCCAACTAGCACAAATAAAAGCTAGTGAAAAAACAGCAGAATGGCAGAAAACCATAGCTACAACCATTGAAAAAGTTCGTCAGTCGCTGGACTTGGAAAGCATTTTCTGCACAAGCACCGGAGAACTTAGACAAGTGCTGAATGCTGACCGCGTGGCTATCTATCGCTTCAATGCAGATTGGAGTGGTGAATTTGTGTTTGAATCAGTGGCAGAAGGTTGGTCTTACCTAATGCAAGAGCAATTGCTGCGACCAGAATTGGATGGAAACATCAGCGAATGTAGCATCAAAAATTTAGCTGCACCCCCAGTAGTTGATACTTACTTACAAGATACAGAGGGTGGTCGCTTCACAAAGTGTGAATTATACCGTGTTTGTAATGATATTTACAGTGCAGGTTTTAGCGACTGCTATATTAACGTATTAGAGAACTATCAAGCAAAAGCTTATGTGATTTTGGCTATTTACCACGGTCAAAAGCTTTGGGGCTTACTAGCAGTATACCAGAACAGTAAAACCCGTGATTGGCAACAAGATGAAATCTACTTGCTTACCCAAGTTGGCGTTCAACTGGGTGTAGCATTGCAACAAGCGGAATTTTTACGACAGACACAAATTCAAGCCGCAGAGATTAGCAAAGCCGCAGAACGACAAAGTGCATTGGCGAACACTGTAGAAAAAATTCGTCAGTCTTTGGATATTGACATTATCTTTAATACCACTACTCAAGAAGTTCTACAGCTATTAGAAGTGGAACGAGTCGCAATTTATCGCTTCTCTCCTGATGGAAGTGGCGAATTTGTCGCTGATTCCATTATTGATGGCTGGATGCCAATGCTTAAGTCGCAGCCGATAACGGAACGCATTCTTATGCAAGAAAAGCAAGCAAGCAAGAAGAAGTATGCACGTAATGAAGTTTTTGTACCAATTTCTCAAGGCGAAAAGCTGTGGGGATTGTTAGTAGCTTATCAAACCTCCCAGCCTCGTTATTGGCAAGATGAGGAAATCAACTTGTTAGCACAAGTTGGCGTTCAGTTGGGAGTAGCATTACAGCAAGCTGAGTCGTTGAAACAGGTGCAGGTGCAGTCCCAAAAACTGGCTAAAGCCGCCGAACGAGAACGGAAAGCAGCCCAAAGGGAGAAGGCGTTAGCAGCAACGGTGGAGAAAATTCGTCAGTCTCTTGATATCGACACCATCTTTGCCACCAGTACAGAAGAAGTGCGGTGGCTATTGGAAGTTGACAGAGTAACAATCTATCAATTCCGGGCTGATTGGAGTGGCGAATTTGTTGCTGAGTCTTTAGCCCAAGGTTTGACACCAGTAAGAAAAATTGTACCTGCGATGTCTACGACGGGCGTACCCTACGCAGGTAATTACTTGCAAGAAACCCAAGGCGGAGATTTTACTAATGGTAAAGCTCTTGTGATTAAGGATACTTACAGCCCTGATTATGCTATTCCTTATATTGCCCTGATCGAGCTAATGGAGGCTATGGCATATATGATTGTGCCGATTTTTCAGGGTGACAGACTTTGGGGATTACTAGCAGCTTATCAAAATATTAAACCCCGTGATTGGCAAGAGGATGAGGTAGATTTGCTGATGCAGATTGGTACTCAGTTAGGAGTAGGACTTCAGCAAGCAGAATTACTCGAACAAACTCAACGTCAAAAAGAAGAGATTACCCTGACTCTTAAAGAATTACAGAACACTCAGAGCCAGTTGATTCAAAGTGAGAAAATGGCAGGTTTAGGGCAGTTAGTTGCTGGTGTAGCACATGAAATTAACAACCCGATTAGCTTCATTTACGGCAACATGACTTATGTTACTGAACATACCGAAAATTTATTTAAATTACTGCGCCTTTATCAGAAACAGTATCCCAAGGTAACAGGGGAAATTGAAAAGCAAGCAGCAGCACTAGATTTAGATTACATTAGTGACGACTTGCCAAAAATTCTTACTTCAATGAAAATGGGGGCAGATCGGATCTCTCAATTAGTTTTGTCGTTACGAAGTTTTTCTCGCCTTGATGAAGTAGGAATGAAGCCCGTTGACCTTCATGAAGGCATTGAAAGTAGTTTGCTAATTTTACAACATCGACTGCAACCAGAAACTAATTCTTTTACTATTGAGGTAATTAAAGAATATGGTAAATTACCCCTAGTAGTCTGCTATGCAGCCCAGATAAATCAGGTGTTTATGAATATTCTCAACAATGCTATTGATGCACTTGAAAATCTAGATAACGCTGGAAAAATAATTGACAACCCTAAAATTTGGATTCATACAGAAGCTAAAGAAGGGAATACTATTCTGATTTGTATTGCTGACAATGGTTGTGGGATTCCAGAGATGATGCGATCGCGCATTTTTGAACCTTTCTTTACTACTAAGCAACCAGGGCAAGGTATTGGTTTGGGGCTATCTATTAGCTATCAAATTATTGTAGAAAAACACGGCGGTAATATCAAGTGTGTTTCTGAACCTGGTAACGGCTCTGAGTTCTGGATAGAAATTCCGATGAAACCCTTGGTTAGCTAATAAAAAAATCAGGCGATGCCTTCTCTACGAGACGCTACGCGAACGGCGGGCTTCTCTACGAGAGGCTACGCCAACGCCTACGCTTTTTAACGAATAGCAGAGGATGTAGAAGAAGATAAGAAGTTATTACAGATTATTTTCACCTATATTCAAATGTTTGAGAATTAACGAGCAAACATCTGTCGCCTGAATTAAGTTTTGATCAACTAAGTGAGTTTGATGGGTGATAAATAGAGGACTTTCAGCGGGAGAAGTGGTAATGTGACCGTGAGAACCACGGACTAGGGAAGCATCCAGAGGAATCACGTCCATTAAATAGCGAAAACCCAGTTGTTTCTTTAGTAACTTGAGAGCAATTTTTCCCTGAGGAAATTTCATCTGCGGATCAAGGAAAAGTTCTACAGGATCGTAACCAGGTTTGCGGTGGATATCTACAGTTCTAGCGAAATCAGGCGCTTTCGCATCATCGAGCCAATAATAATAGGTAAACCAAGCATCAGGTTTAGCGATCGCAACTAACTCCCCCGATCTAGGATGATTTAGGTGGTAGGTTTGTTTACCGTCTTCATCCAATACCTGTGCTACGCCTTCAGTTGCTTCTAGAAGCGATCGCACTTTGGAGATGTATGCTGGATCATTCACATACACATGAGCAATTTGGTGATCAGCAATAGCAAAGGCAATGCTAGCACCAAAATCGAGCAGTTCTCGCCCCAATTCCTCTCGCACAGCAATTAAACCATTTGTTCGTAGTACGCGGTTCAAATCCACAGCTTTAGAGACTGGGGTAATGCCATACTCAGAAAGAATAATTATTTGAGTATTACGTGCTTGATAATATCCGATTAAATCGCCACAAACAGCATCAATTTCTTGCAAATCGGCTTGGATTTGTGTTTTATTGTTACCAAATCGTTGCAGACAGTAATCTAAATGTGGTAGATAAACTAATGATAGTGTAGGGCTGTAACGTTCCTCAATCCATTTTGCCGAATTGGCAATCCATTGGCTAGAACTAATTGAAGTTTTTGGCCCCCAAAAATCGAACAGAGGGAAGTTACCTAAATCCGATTGAATTTGCGATCGGACATCACTAGGATGGGTATAAATATCAGGTAATTTTCTGCCATCTGCGGGATACATTGGGCGCGGCGTAATGGCATAATCTACTGAAGAATACATATTGTACCACCAAAAAAGGTTGGCACAAGTGAAGTTTGGATCAACAGATTTAGCTATTTCCCAAACTTTAGGAGCCTGTACTAATTTGTTAGATTGTCGCCAAAACTTTACTTCACATTCATCTCGAAAGTACCAACCATTACCGACAATTCCATGTTCATCAGGCAATTTTCCGGTTAAATAAGTAGCCTGAACCGAACAAGTCACAGCAGGTAATACTGTTGTGATTGGAACCACTTGTCCAATAGTCGCCCAAGCAGATAAAAACGGCGTATTTTCTCCTAGTAAACTCGGCGTTAATCCTACAACATTTAGAACAACCGTTTTTTTCATAAACTTAATTCCCTTTTAATTTGCGGCGAGTTCTTTTAATACCCACTCATATTCTCGTTGAATAGAAGTTAGTAAATCTATTTTCATTTCTGATGGCAATACATCCCAAGTGTAAGTCTCAATTTCTAAATGGGAGCAAGCATTATTTGTCTGAAGTAGATGCAAAACAGCAGCAATATCATCTTGCGTAGACTGCAAAATTTGATAATCACGAATAAAAATTGGAACATGGAAATGAGTGCGCCATTCTTCAGCTAAAGATTGCTCTAAATGCGGTAAGGCATTTATTAAGTCAGAATAGTGATGAAGTGTACCGTCACTGCGACGTTCTATTACTTGGTGAAGATAAGTAGATTCAGCAAAGGGGCGTAAGCGTTCAACTATCAAACTACGCTTTTCAATCTCAGCAGGTATATTTACTTTAATTGCGGCGCTGATTTGAATTTTGCCAATTTTAATACCTGCTGATTGCAACCGCGCAAATATAGACTTTGGCTCCTCATATTCAACTGAAAAATGACAAGTATCATAGCAAATACGAAGGTGTTCTAGCAGCTTAGTTTCTGCTAAACTTTGTTCAATATTTAATTTTTCTGATAAGTAACTACCGCCGATTGGCAATAACCAATTGTTAAAAAAATCAATTACTTCTGAGGTATTCTCAATTAATCCATCAGGCTCAGGTTCTAAATCAATATGAAGTAACTTTCCTGTTTGTTCGTAAACGCGAATCATTTCTACAACAACTGATACTAGGTTGAAACAACTCTTTTTCAGAACTGTTTCACAAGTTGCTTGGTCTTTTCCCCACCAAGGCTTATATGATAATGGCAATGTCGAAATTCCGCCATCTAGTCCTTCTGGTAACAGATATGCTAAAATTTGTGTCAAGTTTAATGTATAATTTACCCGTTCCTCTGTAGACCAATCTGGTGAATAAACTTGGTCTTTTACTACTTGTCGATGAAATCCGCCATAAGGAAATCCATTTAAAGTAAAAACATATAAATCTTGTTGAGTTAGCCACCCTTGGAATTGAGCCAAGTTATGACTTTCTAAAAGCTCTTTTGCAGCTGCATCCGCTAACCTCAAACCAATACCAAATGGTGCTGTCGGCGATAAACGTGACTTAAGTTCAGGAATATACTTCTCTAAATTAGCGAAAACCTCTAGCCAACTTTCCCCCGGATGAATATTGCTGCAATAAGTTAAGTGAAATCCTTCTCTCTGCGACTCTGCGTCTCTGCGTGATACCTTCATAATTCTATTTAGTTAATCTTAAGTAACAGCAAATATTTGTGCTAACTTCATCGAAATTGGTAGCAAAATTAGAACTAATAAACCGTAATACAAACCAGCAAAACCAGATGCAACCGTTGCATCTAAAACAATTAGAGACAACACACCGACTTTCACGGCAGTTCGGATATTTTCGGCTATTGGTTCACGCGCAGCTTTGATAAAATTAGGCAAGACTCGGATAGCTAATAAAACCGCAAATGGTAGGGCTGCGATCGCTGTATAATCTCCTAATAATCCTAAAGCCAAAACTGCCGTTAAAACTATTGCAATCAGCACTATTGCTAATACTCCCGTAATCTTCTTACCTCCATGAACTTCACCCTGACTAATTGCGGTGATTGCCGCAATGTAAAGCACAGGAATTAGCGCTAAATACCAACGTTCTGCGATTATTGCGGGTACAGCACTTACACCTAATAATAAGTTACTGCCACGACACAAACCCATATTTAAAGGGCCAAAAAAAGGATGATGTTTAGCGAATGAGTCATATAGCAGCGATGCCAGAATGATAAATATTGCGATCGCAGCACTCAACGAAGATACTTGAAAAGGTGCTATAATACCAATTGCAAACAGTATACTCCCCAATAAAATAGCATTTTGACGGGACACACGACCACTAGGAATTGCTCTATTTGGTCGTTCTTTTGCATCTAATTCAGCATCGAAAACATCATTAAAAACGATACCGCCGCCATATAAACCAGTTGTGGCTAATAACAACCAAGCTAATGGAATTAGTATGTTAAAACTTGCTTCACCATTGATTAATTTAGCAAAAATAATTCCAGAGCCAGAAGCAGCAAAGCCAACCAGAATATCCGCCCAAGCAGTAACAATATTAGCCGGACGCATCAATTCCAAATAACCCCGCCAGCCTTGAAAATTTAAGCTTGCAACATTCACTTATTTGTCTCCTTAACTAAATTCATGAAATCTTCTCTTCCTACTCTTTCTCTGCGACTCTGCGCCTCTGCGTGAAAAAATCTTTCCTATTCAATCAGCATTGAAACCGAATTAATTCCTGGTTCCTGTCCCCGCAGTACAGAATTACCATCGAACATCTGACGCTGATCAACAGAGTCGGGATTGAGCCAGTCTGATGCTTTCATCTGCCCAGTTTGACTATAAGCAGCTAGGGCATTTTCATAACAAACCGCCCGCACATTTTCTTCAGGAATGCCTCTTTCTAACATCAACTGAGCCGTTTTCGGCACTGCTAAAGGATCGCTAATACCCCAATCAGCGCTACTATCTACAATGATGCGACGAACACTGTCGTGTCCCGCTTTGCTAACGCGTCCATATTTACGGACAACTTCCACCATCCTGGCGTTACCCATCTTAGTCTGTGGATAAATCGTGAAAGCCGCCCAAAAGCCCCGTTCTAATACTTCCTCAACGGTTTCCTCGTTATTGTGGTCAATGATTACTTGTGAAGGGTCTAAGCCATATTCGACGCAGCGATCCATACTTCGACTAGCACCAGCCTTCTTGTTACGATGAGGCGTATGAATTAGTACCAACATATCTAATTCTTTGGCTAATCTTAATTGTTGACAAAAGTATTTATCCTCTGCTTCTGTCATGTCGTCGTAGCCAATTTCGCCGATAGCAACAACTCCCTCTTTACAGGCGTAAAGTGGTATCAGTTCTATAACTTCTGCTGCTAGTGCCTCGTTGTTAGCTTCTTTGGGATTTAAGCCAATTGTGCAGTAATGTTGGATGCCAAACTGACTAGCACGAAACCGTTCCCAGCCTACAAGAGTGCTGAAGTAGTCTTTAAATGTGCCAGCATTGGTTCGGGGTTGTCCTAACCAAAAGGCTGGTTCAATGACAGCGACAATGCCATATTCCCGCATTACTAAATAATCGTAGGTAGTACGGGAACACATAT
The DNA here is from genome assembly GCF_041747015.1 of Nostoc sp. GTDB lineage: Bacteria > Cyanobacteriota > Cyanobacteriia > Cyanobacteriales > Nostocaceae > Nostoc. Next base: position 24,679 of record NZ_JBGTFY010000006.1, on the reverse strand, counting down.
GAATGTGAGGATCGATAAACATCATGGTGTAGTTTAATGATTGGGCATTGGGCATTGGGCATTGGGCATTGGGCATTGGTTATTTTTATTGTCTCCCTCATCCCAGTTTCTTTTATTTGTAAACTGATAAGCGTTAGCGTAGCTCGCCGCAGGCATCGCAGCTAAAACTGCTCCAAGTCAGATTACCTTGTTGAATAGATAAGTGTAAATCTGGATAACGAGAAAGTAATGCTTGCGCTTCTGGTAAAGGAGACTTAGCGCAAGCTAACGCTGCTGCTTCTTGCTCGGCTATATCCCCATTGTCCAGCACTTTTTCTAAATCTGCGATGATTGCGGTATTGGCAAACTCTCCCACAGCTCGCCAAAGTTCTGGCGTTACTGAGCGTTTAGCTGCCCAACGTTCGTGTGCGTAGTTTACCAACATCTTCGCCAACTCTGGATTAGCCCGACGATCCAGACCCCAAATTTGATGCAATGGACTGCCGACAAACACAGTCTTCAGCACCATCTGATTCCAGGCAGCATTATCTAAATAATCTGCCGGATAAGGGTTCCGTAGTGCTATGGCTTGGAATACATTACTCATATTGCTGCGAATTCCCTCAGCAGCACGGTGGCGATGTAACTCTGGATGTGATAACAGTGGCAAACTTTGATAAAGTACAACTAACTCCCCCATGTCGGCAGTAGAGAAGACTTGATCAAGCGATCGCACATACCCCTCAGCATCATTAGAGGGCAAAGCTAGAAGCAAGAGTGTACGACTCGCTTGATCTACACTCCAGTTACCAGGATACCAACCGGGAAGCACATCCTGCGCTGCTTCCAAGTCCTGCGGTGTTAGCTGCATATCTTCTTTACCCAGATAACGCGGCACAGCACTAAAAGCTGTGAAAAAGACTCGTTCAGCAGCGCCGCTAGCAATCTGTGCCTGCTTCTGTTCCAGCCAAGCGAAAGCTTTCTCGGAAACAGAATGTAATAGCCAGTGATGCAGTAATTTGTTTACTTTACTCATGATGAATTCAGGAGAAGTTGCCCAACTTTTTTATGGCAACTAAGTATAAAATTTACCACAAAACTTAACACTTTATGATTAAACTAGCTAGATAATAAATTTGTTGCGATCGCCAGGCGATATAAAATTACTCTGGTAACTTGCGACGCGAAGATTCTGAACTACCCTCATGTGCAAACTGTCTGGTAGTCTCTGGTGAACTGACTCTCTAACGCATAGAAAGGGAGACACAAAGAAAAATGTCTCCCCACTCTCCTACTCCCTATCGCCTCTCATACTTTGCACTACGACAACTAAGATGCCGATAAATCCCAGGATTGGGAGTGCGATCGCCCAAAGTGGTAAATTTTGAGATTCGCTCTCTACTAAATCACCATTGACATCTCGCAGGTTTCGTGAGTTTTGTGTAGACACGCCTGCCACAGTAACTTCAAATTTGAACTCAAAGGGTTTGAATTTTGCCCCAGAAGTTGGTTTACCATTCAGTTGCAACTCATAAATACCTGGCTTGGGAAAGACAATATCTGCACCTGGAATGCCTTGATAGCGTTCAGCTGCCACAGCTTCTAACTGTGGTTCTAACAGTGGTGGCTCTCCATCTGCATAAGGTTGGGCATAAACAGACAACCGACAATTACACTGTGCCAGGGGAATCACTTTTCCACCTCTGCGGGTAAGTGCAAACCAGGTTTGGGCGGGTTCCCCAGCACGGGGGTTATCATTTGGTTCAATGTGGAGAGTACCGCCGACATCTCCGACTATCTCAACTTTATGAGCAAAAGCCGGGTAAAGATTAGTTATTGATATAACTAAGCAACTCAGGAATAATAAATACTTTATTGTTCCTTGATGCCAGGAAATGCCTTCGAGCGAGTAAAACCTCTGTTTTTGATTCCCTGGGATGGAGCCAGTGAACAAGGATGATTTACCGCAATTTGGTTGGGGGGACATAAAACTTTTCTAAGGCTAACTTTGACCAAAAAAAGCGCGAACGTACTAGCAAGACACCGAGAGTAATAATTCCCATCAGTACTGCCGCTAATTTATTTCCCCAAGTTGATTGCAATGAACCCAGGTAATGGGAACCAATCAACACAGCATGAATGGCACTCAAGAGCAAGGCTGGCACACCCAATAGATGAATCTGTCGCCAACGCTTGCCCAAAGATTTCTGCAACGATTCCCAACTTGTAAAAGCAGCGGGGGACATTAATATCAATGCTACAGCACCCGCAGCCATACCCCACTGAAATTCTGGCGGCAGGAAAGCAAAGGCGGCAAAATTCCATTGCAATGAGTGTTCGATCATGTGGACGGTATGAACCACAGAAAGTACAAAAGATCCCACTCCCAAGCCCCGGCGGTAACGCAGTGGTGAAGCCCACAAGCCACTAATGGGACGCGCAATTAACGCCAAGATTAAGCAGATTAACGCGGCGTGTCCAGTGTAATCTACCATTGTGTCACCAGTCCGCAGCAAGGTAATGATGCCAATGGTGAGTGTCACCCAACCGCCTAATCGAAACAACTGACTACGTTTGTCTTTACTTACCAACGACGTGGAGACGCCTACGCCTAGCATCGTGGGCAGGGTTCCTAAGCCAAAAGCCAGCATAGTTGCTGTACCCATCCATAAATTGCCAGTTTCAGCGGCTTTAATTTGGGCAGCATACAGGAAACCGCAGGGCATGAAACCCCAAGTCATCCCTAAAAGCATTGGCGTCCACCATTTGGCTTTTAAAGAAAGCTTAACCATTCCAGTGCTGAGGCGATCGTGTAAACTAGCTTGCAAGAGGGGATGTAACACGGGAATGCGCGGCAGCAAATCGGGTTTTACTTGTCCTAAGCCAAACCAAATCAGCATTACGCCAGTTACAATTGCCATCCAACGGCGGAAGTCGCTGCCAATACCAGCTAGCTGTCCACCTTGCAGCAATACCGAACCTAACGCCCCAATGCCAGCACCAACTAGAGCATAGCTCAACATCCGCCCCAGGTTTAGTAGGAGATGAAATTTTAATTGCTGTTGCCAAGTGTCGGACTTTTCTAAGGGTGATGTCTGTTTTGGCTGATGAGACAGAGAAAACGCCACCGTTAGGGGGCCACACATTCCAAAGCAATGCCCAAAACTCCCCAGGAACCCCAGGATTGTGATCAGCAATAAATCTACCATAAAAAAGTCCTGAGTTCTGAGTCATGAGTCTTGAGTGTCAGAATAAAGATTTTGAAGAAGTAAGAAAAAATTCTTTTCTCTTTTTCTTTGCTCAGTACTCAGCACTCCTCTAGTGCGGCAGTGTAAGTGAAGTTGCGATCGCTGTCAAAAGACAATCTGTCAAACTTGATGTTTACTTTAGGTAATTAGTTCTTTAAATGACATGAAAAAATGGATTTGGCTGATGCTGTTGGTGCTGATGGCAGTTGCGGTGGTGGGTAGCAGAGGTAGCACGTTTTTTGAACAGCGTTCCTCACCAGAAATTGTTAAGAGCATTCCAGTGGAAACACCCCAACCACAGTCAGAGTTAAAAACAGTTGACAGTACGCCACAAGTCTCTACTGACAAGCTGTTAAACCATATCCAAAAGTTAAATTTTCAGCGCTACACAATAAAAGAGCGATCGCTTACTCGGACTTATATCATAACTGAACTGAGAAAGTTAGGCTGGAAGCCCAAATTGGAAAATTTCTTTGAGGGTGTGAATATTTTTGCTGAACGTGTAGGAACTAATAAAGCAGCTAAAGCAATTCTCGTAGCAGCGCATTATGACACCGTTGCCTCATCACCCGGTGCTGATGATAACGCCAGTGGGATAGCTGTGGTGTTGGAAGTAGCTCGGTTGCTCGGTTCTCGTTCCACACCACGGACGTTACAGTTAGCTTTTTTTGACCAAGAAGAAGCGGGACTTTTGGGCAGTCAGGCTTTTGTGAGCAAAGCAGCACACTTGCAAAACTTGGGCGGAGCGATTGTCATGGATATGGTGGGTTATGCTTGTTACACTGCTGGATGTCAAAAATATCCTGCCGGATTGCCTGTTACTTCACCTAGCGACAAGGGCGACTTTTTAGCAGTAATCGGTGATACAGAACATTTGCCTTTGCTGAATGCCTTTCAAAACTCACATTTGCTCCCTTCAACTGCCCTAAATAAACAGAAATCAAATCTGCCACCAATCCTGACACTACCGATTCCTTTTAAAGGTTTACTGACACCAGACACTCTACGCAGCGACCATGCACCATTTTGGTATCAAGGTATAGGTGCTGTGCTGGTGACAGATACCGCAAATTTACGTACTCCCCACTATCATAAACCTAGCGATGTTCCAGCGACTATCGAGCGATCGTTTTTCACAGGAGCAGCACAGATTGTAGTCAATGCTACTACTACCTTGTTAGAGAAGAACGAAATTTTGAAAACTCAACCACCAAGCTGAGTGAATCAGGTTGTGTTGCAAAAACTTGCAAAAGATAAAAGACCTGTATAGCGTTTCCTAATCACATGAGGTACATCATAGCCCCCTCTCGAAGAGCGGGGAGGGGTTTGGGTGTGGGGAACTTGAGTACCTCACTCAACTGAGAACTGCTATATAAACCAATCACCAACGCCCAAATTCCCTCTAAAGGCTTTAACTTATTGCAGATATCCAACAACTGATGTGTTTACCGTACCTTATAAGGTAAGTTTTTTGAAAAGTCAATTTCAAAGCAATTCCGTATATTTATTGATTTGCACACTTTGCTGTAACAAATTATATTTTAGTCTTTTCTTAATCATTTCTTAACTAAATAACTTTACTGTTTTAGTCAGAGTCATCTAAAGTGTCAAATGCTCACGACCACAGTGGCTATAGAAGTAAGTAATCTGTCAAAAAATTTTAAGGGTAAGCCAGCACTAAAACAAGTTTCCTGTACGATTAACGAAGGGGAAATGGTATCGCTTGTGGGTTCATCTGGCTCAGGAAAATCTACACTCTTGCGGCAGATAAATGGCTTGCAGATTGGAGATGCCGGAACAGTTTTTATTTTTGGAATTGCTCTGCAAAGCCAGGGGAAATTGCATTCCAAAATTAGGATTTTGCGGAGTCAAATAGGCTATATTTTCCAACAGTTCAATTTGGTGAATCGGCTAACAGTTATTGAAAATGTTCTCGTTGGTAATTTGGCGCGATCGCCTCTGATTCGTTCAGCGTTACATTTCTTTACTAAAGAAGAAAAAATTCAAGCTCTTTGTGCATTGGAGAGAGTTGGTATTCTGGAACACGCTTATAAGCGGGCTTCTATGCTTTCTGGTGGACAACAACAACGAGTAGCGATCGCTCGTTGTCTTGTGCAGGGAGCTAAAATTATCCTTGCAGATGAACCCATCGCTTCCCTCGATCCAGAATCTGCTCGAAAAGTCATGGAGTTGCTGACGGAACTAAATCGAGAAAACGGAATTACAGTAGTCACCTCCTTACATCAGATTCAAATAGTGCGTCAATATTTTAACCGGGCGATCGCCCTGAGAAATGGAGAAGTGATGTTTGATGGTGCGATCGCAGAACTAGATGATGATATGCTCAATGAGCTCTACGGTACAGCTGTAGAAGAACTTGTTTTGAGAGGACATGGGGAGTTTTTAGGATAAAATATTTGCTGAGTCTTACAGTTCTAAAGCTACTCAAGAAAACAACATCAAGATTAAAAAAATAATTAAGGATTTATCCATGAGCAGACGGTTATTTATTCAACAAGCTTCTTTGTTTACTCTCACCTTGACAAGTGCGAAATTACTATCAGCCTGTACCCCTAGTTCTAATAGTTCTAACTCAGATGTTGCAAATATTAAAGAAATTAACTTTGGCGTTCTTTCTACAGAATCTCAGGTAAATCAAAAGCCGATTTGGGAACCTTTTGCGGCTGCAATGTCTAAGGAGATTGGCATTACCATCAAACCATTTTATGTCACACAATATGCAGCAGTCATAGAGGCAATGCGCTTTGGTAAAGTACAGGTAGCGTGGTTAGGTGGTAAGTCATATATTGAAGCTGTAAAAATAGCTAAAGCTGAAGCATTTGCTCAAGTTGTGAGTGAAGATGGGACAAAAGGCTATTATTCACATTTAATTACCAATAAAGATAATCCTATAGCTGCTGAAGCTAAAGCAGAAGGTGGTGATAAATATGTGGTTAAAAATGCTGCTAAACTTACCTTTGCCTTCAACGATCCTAATTCGACATCTGGGTTCTTAGTGCCGAGTTACTACATTTTTACAAAAAACAACGTTGATCCTAAAAAAGCCTTCAAGCGTTTAATATTTGCTGGTAATCATGAAGCGTGCGCTCTCGCGGTTGCTAATAAAAAAGTAGATGTTGCTACTGTTAGTAGCGAAGCCTTAGAACGCTTGCAAATAACTAATTCTGAAGCTAGAAATAAGATTGAAGTTATTTGGAAATCACCCATGATTCCCAGCGATCCTGTTGCCTATCGCCAGGATTTGCCAGCAGATATCAAAAAGAAGTTTCAAAACTTCTTCTACAATTATAAAGATGAAAAAGTTTTAGCACCTTTTAAAATTGCTAGTTTCGCTCCAGCCACCGATAAAATTTGGAATACAATTCGGGAGCTTGAAATTGCCAAAGCAATTCAAGAAACACAATCTAAAGCAGATATAAGCGAACAAGATAAAAAGCAGAAGTTGGCAGAACTCAATGAGCAACTTAAGAAGATTCAGACAAACTGATATAGCGGTTCTCAGTTGAGTGAGGTACTCAAGTTCCCCACCCCCAACCCCCTCCCCGCTTTTCGAGAGGGGGCTATGATGTACCTCATGTGATTAGGAAACGCTATATATGGCGCAGTAAATAATTAGATTCCCAGTTTCTTTAATAAATTGGGAATCTGAACTTTAGATTTTCACAAATTAAATAGAATTGCTGATAGTGAAAGACAGAAAAAAAGTGCAAAAACGTAGTCACATCATTGCTAGTGCATCTCCTGCGGTAGTTGCAATGTTAGAGCGAGAAGCAAAACTTGTTACTAATAATCGGGTTTTTTTCCTATTGGCTGTTGTCGGCGTCCTGATTTTTTCTTACATTCAGGGCGAACTAAATTTTCCATTACTGTTCCAGAGCGGCGGCAATATGGTGGAATATACCCGTTCATATTTTCCGCCAGATTTTAGTGATTGGAAATATTATTTATCTGAAACTATTATTACTATATCGATGGGAATTTGGGGAACTTTAATGGCTGCGATCGCCGCAGTTCCCTTATCTATTTTAGCATCAAACAATATATGCCCACCTTGGATTGTACAATCAACACGCCGACTTTTAGATGCCATGCGTGCCATCAACGAAATTGTTTTCGCACTTGTCTTTGTAGTAGCCGTAGGTTTGGGGCCATTTGCCGGTGTCTTGGCTCTATTTGTTCACACCGCCGGTACACTTGGAAAGCTATTTTCCGAAGCAGTGGAGGCAATTGATCCAGGCCCAGTGGAAGGAATTCGGGCAACTGGTGCTAGTCACATTCAAGAAATTATCTTTGGTGTGCTTCCGCAAGTACTGCCTTTATGGACTTCTTTTACTCTCTATCGGTTTGAATCGAATGTTCGTTCGGCTTCTGTATTAGGAATTGTTGGTGCTGGTGGAATTGGAGTTTCTCTTTATCAGAGTTTTGGATCTTTTGAGTACCAAAAAGTCTGTGCAATTTTGATTATTTTGATTATTGCTACTGGTACTATTGATTTGCTGTCAGCAAAAATTAGAGCTTGGCTAGTTTAAATCGAGAGTATCCCAATCTTGGCAAAAATACATAGTTTGATTTATTCTTGCCCACTTACTCTCAACAACCTGATTACCAATAATATTGAAGAGAATGTCAATTAACTTAATATTATCAACTCCAAACCTCGGTTAAATCTAAAACAAAACCAAGTAGGACATTTTCGCCTGACAAAGTTACAGGATTATCCAGTACTTCGACATCTCTACCGGGTATATAAATTTCCACCTTTTTGTTTTTCCAGTCAATCAACCAACCTAAACGAGCTCCATTTTCCAAGTACTCTCTCATTTTGGCTCGTAGTGGCTCCATGTTGTCATTTTTGGAACGTAATTCCAATACAAAATCAGGGCAAAGAGGAACGAATCCATCTTGTTGTTCTTTTGTAAGTGTGTCCCATCTGTCTTGACGTACCCAAGCTGCATCAGGAGAGCGATCAGCACCATTAGGGAGATGAAAACCCGTCGAAGAGTTAAATGTTTTGCCAAGTTTTGTTTGACGGTTCCAGAACCAGAGTTGTCCTTCGATATCTAAATTTTTATTTCCTGTAGTGCCTCCAGTTGGAGCCATAACGATTAACTCTCCTGTAACAGTTCGTTCTAATTGTAAATCTCGGTTAGCAAGTACTAACTGAACTAACTGCTCGTGAGTAACTGTAAGTGTTAGTGTGGATGGGATAATGACGGAGATCGCTTGGGATTTGGCTTGTGTCATCGTTCAGCCCTAAAACTGAGGTTTTTGAAGGCGGTTGTACCTAAATCGTGCAGAAGGCTAAAATAGCTGGTTTTCTAGCTATTTCCAGAGTAACATCTAGCTTGTTGTGTGGGCGTTTTAATGTCCACACTAATGTGGTCTATTCATCTAAAATCTACTTACCATATAATTAACCGAAATTACAAACAAGTTATTTTGTTAAGTCATTTTCAAAAAACAATTCCATGCGATCGCCCCGCAGTCGAGTTACACCATACTCAATCACATTACCAGTTTGATCAACGTTAACCGACTCTGCTAAAAGGATGGGTTGATTAAGTCCAAGTGCTAACCATTGTGCATCATGAGGCTGAACTAAACGAGCAGAAACACAAGTACTGCGACGTATATGATCACATCCATATACCTGCTGCAAAAACTGAGATATTGATTGCTGTTCTCGTAATATCTGGATGTTTTTTGGCTCTAACAAATCGGGAAAGCGTTTTAGGGGAAAATATCCTGTACCCACACTAATCGGTTCCTCATCCGCTAAACCCAAACGCTCAATTAAAGCTATCGGCTCACCACAATTAATTTCTAGTTTTGTGGCAACGGCAATGTCTGCGGGGACTTCTAAAGTACGAAGTAGTTGGAACCTAGCTTGCCAACCTTGTGTTTTCAGTGTTTGATTATAACGCACCCGCTTACCAATAGGATAGCGAATGGTTTTAGCTGCTACAAAAGTTCCGCGTCCTCGGTCAACTCGTAGCAATCCCTCGTTTTTTAGCAATGCGATCGCTTGCCTAATCGTATGGCGATTGACTGCAAATTGTTCTGCTAACTTAGTTTCTGTTGGTAATTGATCTCCAACTTGATAAACCCCTTGGTGGATGTTTTGCCGCAACTCGGCAGCAATTTTGGCATAAATGGGCATCGCTTCATCGTTCATGTATCAATTATCAATATTTAGATTGTCAACTTGCTAAAATTGCGTTAATCTATTTTCATCTAGATGTCTAGACAAATTAAGAATAGTTTAAGGTAATTTCAATTGAATATTTACCATTTCATTAATTCTCTGCGTACCTCCGCGCTTCCCTCTGCGCCCCTCTGCGTTTAAATTCAACCCTCATGTTACCTATGGCTACCGTGACCCAAAGACAAACATGGATGGCAATATTAGCTAAAGCTGAACCAGAACTATTAGAGAAACTGGTGAACAAACTAGGTACATTACCCAGCTATAGTTTTTTACGTTCCCCAGAGATTGGACTAGCAATGGTTCGGGGACGCGCTGGGGGAACAGGAGAGCTATTTAACTTGGGAGAAATTACCATGACTCGCTGTGTGGTGCAACTAGAGAGCCAACCGGGATGTGAGGCAATCGCAGGTTTTAGTTATGTTGCAGGGCGATCGCATCGTCATGCTGAACTAGCTGCTTTCTGTGATGCCCTATTGCAAAGCCCCCAATGGCATGACCAGATTCAAGCTGAAGTAATTCAACCCCTACAAGCAGAAAGCCAGCGTCAACAGGAACTCAAGCAACGCCAAACCGCAGCGACTAAGGTCAATTTCTTCACAATGGTTAGAGGGGAGGGGTGAGAGAGCAGAGGGAGGCAGTTGAAAATTCAAAGTTGAGCCTCTGAACTCGAAAGTTGCACCTCTGAACTCAGAAGTTGAGCCTTTGAACTCGACAGTTGCACCTTTGAACTCGACAGTTGCACCTTTGAACTCGACAGTTGCACCTTTGAACTCGGAAGTTGCACCTTTGAACTCGGAAGTTGCACCTTTGAACTCGGAAGTTGCACCTTTGAACTCGACAGTTGCACCTTTGAACTCGGAAGTTGCACCTTTGAACTCGGAAGTTGAGCTTTGACCAATAACAAATGACAAATGACCAATGACAAATGACAAATGACAAATGACAAATGACCAATGACCAATGACAAATGACCAATGACAAATGACAAAACTTACCCATTTACCAGGTTTTGAAGATTCGATTCACGATGCCCAGCAGACATTTCGGGCGCTACTTGATGCTAATGCTCGACCGGGGACACTATACCCGATAACTGCTAGTATGACTGTGCCTTCGGGCTTAACCCGTGCCTGTGCCGCAGCTTGTCTAACACTACTAGATTTGGACGTTAAAGTTTGGCTTGAGTCTAGTTTTGCTCCCCAAATCAAGGCTTGGTTGCTATTCCATACTGGGTGTCGCTTCACACAGCAACCTGGAGAGGCTGACTTTGCCCTAATTCAAGATTTGGCAGCATTGTCAGAATTATCTAGTTTCAATTGGGGTACAGCAGAGCAGCCTGAAGCTTCAACAACACTACTGGTGCAAGTGGAAAGTTGGGAAGGAGGACAGGCTGTAGTGCTGACAGGGCCAGGAATTTTGGACAAGAGAAAGATTTTACCCAAACTTCCTCGTCACTTTTGGGATTTCTGGGCGAAGAATCATTTAGCCTATCCACAGGGTTTAGATGTATTTTTATTTACGGAAAATGCAGTGATGGGACTACCACGCACGGCAAAATCTGAGGTTTTTTAACAAGATTAACAATTGATAAAAGTGAAAATTTATGCCCTATGTTGCAGTTAAAGGTGGTGAACAGGCAATCCAGAATGCAGAAACCCTGCTTGGGAGCAAACGCCGGGGTGATCCTGCTATTCCTGAACTGACGCTAGACCAGATTGAACAACAGCTGACTCTAGCTGTGGAGCGAGTGATGTGTGAAGGTAGTCTATATGACCGAGAGTTAGCAGCCCTTGCTATTAAACAATCTTGGGGCGATTTAGTAGAGGCGATTTTTTTGTTACGAGCTTATCGGACAACGCTGCCACGCCTATACTACAGTCAGCCACTAGATACCAGTAAAATGCAGATTCAACGGCGGATTTCTTCGATCTTTAAGGATGTTCCAGGAGGACAGAGTTTAGGCCCTACCTTTGACTATATCCATCGCTTGCTGGACTTTAAGCTGATGGCAGAGGGAGAAGTTGCAGCAGCGCCGGAATCAAAGGTAATTAATGAACCTGTTCCCCGTGTGATTGACACTCTAGATCGAGAGGGATTGATGCAGTCCGAGAAGGGAGAAGGGGACTCTGCTTCATCTGAACCTTTTGATTTGACACGTCAACCTCTGACCTTTCCGGCGGGACGGGATGCGAGACTCCAGAATTTGGCGCGGGCGGATGAGGGCTTTTTGCTATCTCTGGCATACTCTACTCAACGAGGTTATGGCAGAAATCATCCTTTTGCTGGAGAAATTCGGATGGGAGAAGTGGAGGTGGTGATTTGCCCCGAAGAGTTGGGATTTGAAGTTGCGATCGCTGATATTACTATTACGGAAGTACAGATGGTAAATCAGTTTAAAGGTAGTAAGGAGTTACCTGCTCAGTTTACCCGTGGCTATGGGCTGACGTTTGGTTATAACGAACGCAAAGCTATGTCGATGGCGTTGGTAGATCGGGCGATGCGAGCTGAGGAGTTGGAGGAAACGGTGCAGGGAGCAGCCCAAGATGTTGAGTTTGTACTTTCTCACTCAGATAATGTTGAAGCACAGGGGTTTGTGCAGCATCTTAAGCTTCCTCACTATATTGATTTTCAGGCTGAGTTGAATTTGGTGCGGAAGTTGCGACGGTAGGAATTAAGAATGGATTTTGTCACGCAGAGGCGCAGAGGCGCGGAGAGTTAAAGTTGAGATGAGGTTATTTGGTGATGCCATTGCAAAGTATTCAAAAGGTGAAGGTTGCTATTCAAGGGGCGGATGTGTTGACTGCGGAGGGGTGGATTCAGGATGCAACGGTTTTAATTGAAGATGGGCAGTTTGTTAGTGTTGATCAAGTAAGTAGTCCGAGTGGGTTTCATTTGGTAAATGCTAAAGGACTTCAGATGTTGCCTGGGATTATTGATTTGCATGGTGATGCCTTTGAGAGGATGATTTGTCCTCGTCCTGGGGTTAATTTTCCTCTGCCAATTGCGATCGCTGATAATGACCGTAATCTTTTGTCTGCTGGAATCACAACTTTCTTTTGCTCAATTACAGACTCCTATGAACCGGGTTTGCGAAGCCGAGATTCAGCCCGGGCTTTGATTGATTTTATTTTGGAAACAGGTAAGCAAGTTTTAAGCTGCAATCATCGGATTCATATTAGGCATGAAGAAGCAAATACTAAAGGGCATGAAGAATTATGTGATTGGCTAACATCTGGGCGCATTCAACTTTTATCGATCAATGATCATTTACCACCTCTGGGAAATCAGCAAACATTGAACCGATATATCAAAGGTTTGCGGCAACGAATATCTTTGTCTGACGAAGAAATTAAAGAACTGATCACTCAAGTACAAGAACAACGACACCAGGGACACGAGCAAATAGAGCAATTAGTTGAGCTTGCCCATACTTACGGAATTCCCCTAGCTTCCCATGATGATGATTCTGAAGATAAGGTGGCACAAAGTCAACGCCGTCAGGTTGCGATCGCTGAATTTCCTGGGAGTATTACTTTAGCTGCTCAATCCCGCAGTTACGGAGCAGCAGTGTTGATGGGTGCGCCTAACTTGGTGCGTGGTGGCTCTCATGTGGGCTACATGAGTGTGGCTGAGGCGGCTAAAAATGATGTTTTGGATTGCCTTTGCTCAGATTACCATTATCCTTCCTTGTTTCATGCACCCTTTAAACTAAATGAATTAGGCTTGATGTCTTTTGAAACAGCATGGACACTGGTTTCCAGACGTCCGGCGGCGGCAGTGGGGATTAGCGATCGCAAAGGGAAAATTGCCCCTGGCTTGGATGCAGATTTCCTGTTGATATCTCCTAATAATTCTCTACCTGCGGCGATTGCATCTGTCTATGTGACAGGGCAAGAAGTCGCCAGATATTCAATCAAATAATTATGGGATGAAATTCTATGCTCAATACGGTTCGGTTAAGACTCGATCCCCCCCAACCCCCCTTAAAAAGGGGGGCTAAGAATGACTCTATTTCCCCCTTTTTAAGGGGGACTAAGGGGGATCAATTAAGGGCTGTGCACCTTAACCGAAAAGTATTGACTTACTGCTTGCTAAGTATTGACAATAAGTAAACAAACTGCGTAATGGACAACACTCTTCCCCACTCCCCCAAAACCGGCTTTAACTTTGCTTATTTAGATGAACAAACCAAGCGCTCAATTCGCCGCGCCTTACTCAAAGCCGTTGCCATTCCCGGACATCAAATTCCCTTTTCTTCTAGGGAAATGCCTATGTCCTACGGCTGGGGTACTGGCGGAATTCAGGTAACATCTGCTGTGATTGGTCAAACCGATGTGCTAAAAGTAATTGACCAAGGAGCAGACGACACGACTAATGCAGTTAACATTCGCCGCTTCTTCAAAAAGGTTTGTGATGTCCAGACAACAGAACGAACAGAACAAGCAACGCTAATCCAAACTCGCCATCGCATTCCCGAAACACCTCTGCGCGACGGACAGATTTTGGTCTACCAAGTACCCATTCCCGAACCCTTGCGCTGGCTAGAACCTTCCGCAGTCGAAGCAGGTAAAATGCACAGCTTGGAAGAATATGGCCCCATGTATGTCAAACTTTATGAAGATGTTACCAAACACGGGCACATTGCCACATCCTACGACTACCCGGTAATGGTACACGATCGCTATTTGATGAGTCCTAGTCCGATCCCGCGCTTTGATAATCCTAAAATGCAGATGAGTCCTGCACTACAGTTGTTTGGCGCTGGACGGGAAAAGCGGATATATGCAATCCCGCCTTATACCAAAGTCAAAAGTCTTGATTTTGAAGATTATCCTTTCACAGTAGAGCGATGGGATAAAGCTTGTGAGCTATGTGGTTCTACGGAAAGCTATCTAGATGAGGTGATAATTGATGACCAAGGTAGCAGAATGTGGATCTGTTCGGATACAGATTACTGTAATCAGCAACAGGGATGAATGTCTCACGCAAAAGCAAGGCAGCGCGTTGCGGGGGTTCCCACGGCAGTCACTCATGGGGGAAACCCCCAAAACCGCGCTGTCTCCCCTTAAAAAGCTACCGTGTACACACAAATCTTTTAGAGTTACTGCATAACGTCGGGTAAGTTATTTTTTGCAGGTCAATGCAACTAAGCTGCGAGTCGATACAACTAAGGTGCGAGCCGATACAACTAAGATACGAGTCAATACAACTAAGATGCGAGCCGATACAACTAAGATGCGAGCCGATACAACTAAGATGCGAGCCGATACAACTAAGGTGCGAGTCGATACAACTAAGGTGCGAGTCGATACAACTAAGGTGCGAGTCAAAAAAACTTGTGTGTACACCGTAGCCTTAAAAAGGGGGAAATAGAGCTATTCTTAGCCCCCCATTTTTAAGGGGGTTGGGGGGATCAAGTCTTATCCGAACCGTATTGAGTGAACCCCTAAACTTTAAATTTTAAGTTTTACTGTTGACAAATGACTAATGACTAATGATAAAACCTCTTTTACAAGTTCACCAATTGAGTAAATCTTACGGTGCAATCAAAGCGTGCGATCGCATTTCCTTTGATCTCTACCCTGGTCAAGTTCTAGGTATCGTTGGAGAATCGGGATCGGGTAAGTCTACTTTGCTCAGTGCCATCGCCAATCACTTCCCCATCGACCAAGGTAATGTTATTTATACCAATCGTAATGGAGAAGACTTAGAAGTTACCCAACTTCCTGAAGCCAAACGCCGCCAATTGATGCGAACTGAATGGGGCTTTGTCCAACAAAATCCCCGTGATGGTTTGCGAATGAAAGTTAGTGCCGGGGCAAATATTGGCGAACGCCTTCTAGATGTTGGGGTGCGACACTATGGCAACATTCGGGATGAGGCTGCCCACTGGTTGCAACAAGTAGAAATTGATCCGGCGCGGATGGATGACTTGCCAGTAATTTTTTCTGGAGGGATGCAGCAAAGGTTACAACTGGCTCGTGTGTTGGTGACTCGACCCCGGTTGATATTAATGGATGAACCGACGGGAGGGTTGGATGTGTCGGTGCAAGCGCGGTTACTCGACTTGTTGCGATCGCTAGTACGGAATTTTCACCTGAGCGTCATTGTGGTTACACACGATATCGGCGTTGTCAGACTGCTGGCTGATCGCTTGCTAGTAATGCAACAAGGTCAAGTGGTGGAATCAGGTTTAACCGATCAAGTGCTTGATGATCCCCAGCATCCCTACACTCAACTACTGGTCAGCGCCGCTTTAACGCCATAAATTTATCAGCAATGCAATCATTAACTGTTAATCATCCACGCGCTAACATTTCCGCTAAAACCCTGCTGCAAGTAGAAGATTTGCGAAAGGGTTTTACTTTGCATCAGCAAGGAGGTGTTCGTCTATCAGTTTTAGAAGACTTATCCCTGAGTGTGAATGCTGGGGAATGTTTAGCCCTAACTGGGTCATCCGGCTCAGGCAAGTCTACCTTGATGCGCTGTTTATACGCCAACTATCGCGCTGATAGCGGCTCAATTTGGGTAAAGTATCAAGGAGATTGGGTAGATTTGTGCCAACTTCTACCCCATGAACTTTTAGCAGTGCGGCAGAATACTATAGGATATGTCAGCCAGTTTTTACGAGTGATTCCCAGAGTTCCGGCGCTAGAAGTTGCCGCAGAACCGCTATTAGAGTTAGGGGTAAAAACAGAAGTTGCGATCGCTAGAGTCAAAGAGTTGTTTCATCGCCTCAACCTGCCAGAACGCTTATGGGAATTGTCTCCCACCACCTTTTCTGGAGGCGAAAAGCAACGGGTAAATCTCGTCCGCGCCCTCTGTGTCAACTATCCGATTTTACTACTGGATGAACCTACATCAGCCCTAGATAAAACTAATCGCCAAGTTGTGATAGAACTTCTCGAAGAATACAAAGCAGCCGGCTGTGCTTTAGTTGGCATTTTTCACGACGAAGAAGTGCGAGATCAACTCTGTAACCGCGAATTAAGCTTTGGCAAGAATAACTGATAGTAGTATTGTCTGAGATTCCAATGCCCAATGCCCAATGCCCAAATTGTTATGAATGAGCAAATCTACACAAATTATCGCCTTCAACTTCCTTATGAGGAAGTACTTGGTACTCTTGTAGTGCGAGATAAACTAATCGCTGACATTCAGCCAGGAGTCGTTGCTCATGGGCAGAATGGTCAAGGAGATTATCTCATGCCGGGGCTGATTGAACTGCACACCGACAACCTGGAACGCTGTGTATCTCCGCGTCCAGGGATTCGCTGGCCTTTAGAAGCAGCAGCCGTTTACCATGATCGAGATTTAGCCAGTGCTGGGGTAACAACTGTATGTGATGCGATCGCAATTGGTGATATAGCTATTGGTTCACCACGCCTAACTAACTTTGCGCCAATGATTGATGTCATCTGTCAGGGGCAGAAAGCCGGACGTTTCTCTGTTGAACACCGGATTCACCTGCGTTGTGAACTGGCTTATGAACAAGTTTATGAGATTACTGCACAATACGCAGATAATCCCCTTTTATCAATGATTTCCCTAATGGATCATACCCCCGGTCAACGGCAGTTTATCCGTTTAGACAAGTTCAAAGAATATTACATGGGCAAACATGGAGCGACACCGCAGCAAATTGATGAGTTCATCGGAACTCGGCAGCAGCAGCAGCAAATATACGCCCAAAAAAACCGGATAGCTCTGGTGGAAATGACCAAAGCTAAAGGTATTTCCCTAGCAAGTCATGATGATGCAACAGTCGAACACGTTCAGGAAGCAGTAGAAGATGGAGTTGTGTTAGCCGAGTTTCCTACTACCCTCGAAGCAGCAAAGGCAGCACACAATTTAGGATTGCAAGTTTTGATGGGTGCGCCTAATTTAGTGTTGGGCGGCTCTCACTCTGGTAATATCTCGGCGATGGAATTGGTTTTGCAGAATTTAGTCGATGTGATTTCTTCCGACTACGTTCCCCAAAGTCTGCTGCAATCCATCTTTATCATTGCTCACAAAACTGGTAAGCCTATTTACGAAGCCATGCAATTATTTACCAGTAATCCAGCGAAAGCTATTCATCTATTTAGCGATCGCGGTAGTCTAGAAGTAGCTAAACGGGCTGATTTCATCACAGTTCATAATGATGGGGTAGTGCCACGCTTAACTTCAACTATCTGTCAAGGTGGTCGAGTTGCTTAAAGTAACAAAAAACCCGGCTATTTAACCGAAGTTTATCGGAGAAGTTTAAACATCGATGGGAGATACCAATCCCAAAATCAGTTTTTCTTAGCTAATTGTAAAATAAATCAAACTCATAGAGCTAGACTCGATAATGTACCAAATTTTCTCGTTCAATTTCTTTTTTTGCTAAAGCTAATGCTTTCTGAGCATTTTGAAACTTAGTTTCATCTGTAAATGTATGACTAAAATGCTTTAAATAAGCTTCCAGATACCTAATACGTAGGTGTGGATCAGCCGGACTTTCAAGAAAAGGGAGGTCAGCTTCAACCATAAACCGGATAGCTAATAAGGGGATAGGACTACGAAGTGGACGAAAGTTTGGGTTGTGCAAACCAGGACTTTCATTACGTTTGTGAAATTCTCCGATCATTAGTCCTGACTCAACAAACAAAGGTTTTAGTTTTTGTTGAGTACTATCTATTACTTGACAAGCATCTTCTATCTGGACATCAGGAAAGATAAGTAAAAAAGCTCTATTGATTGCCAATTCTTGCTCTTTGAGTTCCATGTTAACGAATATATCTTGGTAGCTTCTAACAATCTCTTCCAGTTGAGATGGATACAAATCTTTCGTGCGAATAACTGCTAAACGAATACTGTTTGACCTGAGAGAGTGAGGTACAAAAGGGCAAACTACACCAGGTCTTCCTAAATTATGATGAGGTCTTGCTAAAAAACTTTTAACCCACTCGAGAATTTCAAGTAAGTAGGGCAGGTCTTGGTCTTGCTGGAGTTGTTGGATTTCAAGAGGTGTATAAAGTTGCATGAGCTTGAGGAAAATGGAGTAATTGTTTAATTCTGAATCCAAAATTAGTTTTACAATTTTATGTGGATGAAACTAATTATTATCTAAGTAAACAAAACAAGCTTTGATATTTTTTATTTTGGGTTCATCTCTGGCTTGTAGCATTTTTGTGAATTAAAAAAAATTACGCCAATAAATACACAAACCTATTTTCGCACCAAACGACTTGTGTTCATTTATTTTTGGTATTTTAGCGAGAATATATGTGTATTATCCAACAGATGCTTCTACTTTTTTAACACTTTCAAGTTTTTCAGACTTACGTAATTGACAAATTAATAATGGTATGCAGTCACAAAAATAGGTCGTTTTAGAGTTTTATTAATCATTCTTTGATGGTAACTAGACCCGTACTGTAGGGGCAATTCATGAATTGCCCCTACGAGAGATCAGGCTTTTCCAATTATCCATATTTCATTTTCCTTGTCAATGCATAAGTCCTAGTTTGTATTATTTTTAAGAAAAATATTATAAAGTTTATGTTTAAATAATTACTTTTATTGTAAAAATTTAGTATCGCTTTAACAGCAACTATCTGTTCAATATCAAGTTAGTATGATTTTATCTAGGTAAAATATCAAAAATTAAGTCCAATTTTATCAGCTGTATATTACTTAGCGCTCATTCTTGTTAAAGAAAAATCAAGTCCAAATTTTAAACCCTAGATGGGGTGGGGTTTGAGAGTTTCTTATTGTGCCAACTGACTTATCTATTGAACATAGGAGTGAAAATCAATGTAGAGATGTTACATATAACCTCTCTACAAGGGTTTCAGGTAACTTATTTCTCAACAAATTCTTTCACTACTGGCACAGCACCAGGAGGAATCTGCGTAATTATGCGAAATGGAAATACGGCAGTCGAAGCAAACTGGGCATAATCTGATGTCAGAAAGATCGCGTAGTTTTTAGCTTCTGGAGTCGTCTGTGCAGCAAAGGCCAAACTTATAGCCTTAACCAACTTGCGAACATCAGCTGCTTTATCACCTACAACTTCACCACCACTAATCGGTGTATTTGGTTTTCCTATTTGATCCCAAGTGGTGCTGGGGTCTTTCACACTCAGATGAGTACCCCCAACTATACCAACTAGCCATTTCGGGGATGGAATTTTGTCAAATCCGACAATCTGTTCAGTTAAAGCCGGGGTGGTTTTATCTGCGGAACCTGCTAACACTAGGGTAGGAACTTGCACCTTCGTTAACCCAGTTTCGCCAAAAATTAGAGAAGTTGTTGGATTGAGAGCGATCGCCTGTTTGATTCTAGTATCCCGCAGTTGATAGCTATTTTCTGGCAGTTCTTGAGCAATGCACTG
The DNA here is from genome assembly GCF_041747015.1 of Nostoc sp. Taxonomy (GTDB): domain Bacteria; phylum Cyanobacteriota; class Cyanobacteriia; order Cyanobacteriales; family Nostocaceae; genus Nostoc. The sequence goes on along the minus strand of NZ_JBGTFY010000006.1, from coordinate 4,863 downwards.
CATACCTTCTCCCAGACTCAAGACAGCCAAGTTCTTTTTGCAGCGTTGTTTGAGTCGTTCCAGTTGTAACTCAGCTCCAGCAAGTGCTAAAGCTGTACCACCGCCAAAAGAATAACCAACAACCATCGCTTTGTTGGTTGCAAGTTTCCCCTGTAGCGGATTATTAGCTGTTTGGTTAAGCTTTTCTAATTCATCAAGAACAAAACTAATATCTTGAGGGCGATATAAAAACTCCTGAGGCTTCACAGCTCTGGTTTTGCCTTGGAATGCTAAGTCAGTATTTGCCTTGTTACTACCAGGATGTTCTAAAGCTGCTACTACATAACCGTGGGATGCTAAATGTTTTGCTAGGTAACGCAAGTCGGTGCGGACTGACCCGAAGCCGTGAGAAAAGACAATTATAGGTTTGTCGGGAGTTGCAGCAGTTGACCAGTAAATATCAACTGGAATATTACGATCGCGCTTTTGGTCATTCAGGCTTAAGTTGAGTATTTGTACTTGAGCGTTTCCTGGTTGGCTGGGATCAAAAGGGAAAGCAATCTGCGGTGTTTTGGGGTCGAGTTGAGGAGCGATCGCCAGCATAAACTGTTGGGTACGCCAAAAAGCTGTATTCAAACTTCCTGCGACGACGAAAGCCTGCGGTAAATCAATTTCTAGGCGTTTACTGGGATAAGCGGCGATAAAACTCAGTATAGAAAGACCTCGCGGTGCAGTAGAGCCTAATACCAATCCTGCTCTCAGTGCTTGTACCCCAGCTTTGTCCTTTCGCGCTAAGGCTGTAGCGAAGTCATTGAGAATGCTTGTACCAATTTGGGTATTAACTAATTTACTCACAGTGACAACATTAAGCGGCACATTCATACCTAGCGCCCTCAAGAAGAAGCGGCGTTGTTGTTCAGATAATCTTTTGGCGTAAGGCTTCAAACTCTCAGGCAATTCTCCAGTTTTCGCAGCCTTTTGCAACTCAGCAAGGGAGATAGATTCTGTAATTAAACCAAAACGCACGACAACCGTATCAGCCGCAATTGCCGAAGTATTTACTCCAAACTGTGTAAGGGCGATGCTTACGGCAAGGGCTTTGCCCAACGCGCCAAAGAAACCCGCAACTGTCTTGAGACTTCCCCAACTTCTTCCCATAAACATTTTTACCAATTGTTACTTACGGGAATATAACGGATATTTGTGTATTTGACTACCCCATTAATTGCTTAGAAATAAAAGCGGATTTATTCCTGATCTTAATGAAGTGCGGGTTACGCCTACGCTCTTACATCGTCAACGCATCAGCTGATGCGGACAGAGCTACATCAAAACATAACAAAGGCAACGAATTGTAGAATTCATTACAGCTATAAAATTGAGCAACAATTGGTGTTTACAGCCACAAAAAACCGATTGTTTCTCAACTAAGTTGAATATTGTAACGAAGCTCTAGAACAGGGTAAGCGATGCCTACGGTGGTCACTGAGCCTTGCCGTACCCTTCTCCTGTCGGAGACGCTACGCGCAGCGTCTCGTAGAGAAGTGCGGTAAACTACGCATCTGTAATCTGCATTTTTTGTTGACTGAAGTCTTGACTGCAATTTTAGATTTTGGATTTAATAATTCAAAATCCTGTTGGGTAAAAAGGTTTTAGCAGTTCTCTCAGTACCAGCCGCATCAACAATTTTTCTGGGCTTTATGCGTCGCCAACTTCCCTATATTTTAATTTTACTACTCTCGTTGAGTATTATTACGCTGTGGTGGACTGTAAATGATTCTGAGTGCAATCTTAAGGATTTTTTAGCATCAAAAACCACAAAATTTCAAGTACAGGCTACTAAAGTTGTTGTTCAGCCGTGGCGTGGTCGTCACCATGTATATGGAATATTTATGGTTCCTGATGAATACAAACAATCTCCATTTGTTGTGGTAACAGTTCAAGGTGCTGGAAGTTACTGTTCAAAGCAATTTGGTCATAAAAAAAACTTTGATCATATCTTTGCTGAACCAGGAACTTATCTAATGAGGAAGTTTATTAGAACTCGAATAGCTCTGCGGCTTATTCTCCAAGGTTTATACTTTCAGATTAACGATCAACAGAACTGGACGTTGACTTTCACTCAAGATATTTACTCGTCCCAATCAAGCCAAAATTCTTCAGGTAGCAGTAGTTGAAGAGAGATTGAAGAGCCTCTGATTACTTCTTCTTGAAAACGCTGCTCATATTCCAGTGGTAATCCTAAACTGATAGCATCTTTCCTCTTACTGCCATAGCATTTAATCGCTCTCTCCCTACTTGATAAGTTACCTCCCCTAAATTCACATAATGTAATCGATCACAGATTAAAAATGTAACCTTTCACACTCCCCTCTACCTCTCAACGATAAATCAACGGTTTTGAGCATTTTGCAGGGGGGAGTGAATAATTAATTTCCAGTTACGCAGAATGGTAACTAAAATAGTTACGATGCACATCATGGCTAATAATTAAAATTATGGAGCCAAATGTTGAAATTCGCCGTTTGTTAGATATGATGCCTGCTTCGGGTCGGATGACGACAAAAATTGTTAGCAAGCCGGAGCAAGCAAAAGTGATTAACGCCTTCTTTCCCCAACCCTGGAATCAGGCGCGACCGATATATATTAATTTCGATTTGTGGCGTCGCCTGACAAAGCCACAACGAGACTTGCTGCTGTTGCAGGTAGTTAGCTGGTTGACGGGGGTGAAGTGGTTTAAACCCGAAATTTATCAAGGTGTAATACTGGCGGGGCTATTAGGCGGATTATTTGAAGCAGCACAGTCGGATGTGGTGGGTGTAGCCGTAGCCGGGGGATTAAGTGCGATCGCAGCTTTTCGCGTCTGGCGTACTAATAAATCTCAAGAGTCAGAGTTAAATGCTGATACAGCAGCAATTCGGATCGCGCAGCGGCGCGGTTATTCAGAAGCACAAGCCGCCCAGCATTTGTTATTTGCAATTGAAGAAGTAGCCAAAATTGAAGGGCGTTCCAGTTTAAATTTTACTGAGTTGATTCGTTGCCAAAACTTACGAGCGATCGCGGGTTTATCAGCAGTGGGTATACCAGAAAATTATAAAAAATAGAAATAAACCTCTCTGTTGCCTATTAGTAGCAACTTGAAAGTGAAAAGGCTTTATTTTGCATAAGTTTTTAATGGCGATCAATGCCAACTTTTCCTAAATCCGCCGACGCGGACTTTTGAAACCTGCTAAACTATGGCTTTGTGCATTTAACCCAAAGCTTGTAGCCTTTGGACGAAAGGTGCAAGGTACGAGCATCTAATTAGCACGATTACAGTCTCAGTACATAAACTATGAAATAATGTTTACCTCCTTTGATTAGCTTGCCATCACCGATAACTAGCTGCCATGCCTGACCCTACTCTACACTGGAATAAGAGAACGTGTCGTTAAATAACCTAGATGTCAATAACTGAGAAGTTTTATCATACCTTCTCGGTTTTGGTTATGAAATGCTTACCTCGTGGGGAAAACTTAACTTAAATTCTGTCAGTTACTAACGGAGTTGATCACAATGGGTAACTTTCTTATTTTTGTCTTGATAGTAGTTTACGCAGGCGGGGTTTGGAAGTTTTGGAATGGGTTTGGGCGGACTAATTTTAATCCAAGTTTGACCAATCGCATTGGTTTATCTTTGCTATGGCCAGCTTTGTTTATTACTAATCAATCCTATCGTCGAAACTTTAGAAAGGCGTTAAAGGGTTAGAGTTTACTATTAAGTCTAACATCATCTGATCCTGATGGTGGCATATATCTCAACATAAATCTAACCCACCAACCCTCCTTTCCTACTAGGAAAGGGGGGTTAGGTTTGCTCATCCTAGAAGGAGAGGAATTAGGGTAGAGATAAGTTCATAGTGTTTGCAAATACAAACCGTTAACGATTGTGAAATATCTCAGATGAAGAATTACTAATTATTTGCCATTGGTCAAAAGATGGATTGCTGCACCAACAGCTGCACCATCAACAGCATTACCAAGGGTATCTCTGCCATCACCAGTAATTACCCCGGTCACTGCACTAGCACCTGCACCGACTCCGACATCTTGACCAATGTTCCGGTTGCGGCGATTGCGATTGTTTCTCAGACCATTTGCACCATTAACGGCTGCGCCAGTGACACCACCTTTGACAGCATTGCCTAACACACCACCATTTCCCCTAACAGCTCCAGTTACCACATTGGTAACAGCCCCAATACCTACATCTCGTAGTATTTGGTCATCAGCAACAGCTGGTTTAACGGGAACTAGGGTGACACCAGCTAAACTTGCAGCCATAAGGCTGGGTAGAAGTGTGCGTTTTAGGATATTATTCATTATGTTACCTTCTCAAAACATCAAACAATTGGTTAAAAACCAAAGTTACTGGAGTCGGATAAAATCTGATTTTTTATCTGAACAACAGCAACTATCTATTGTTCGAGAACTTTCATATCATCGCATTTGCAAAGTCATAACTGCATCTACTGAAAGCATGAATGTAGATTCAGTCTAGAGAAGCTCTTAGTGATTTATTAGGTAATGTTAGGGATTACATATTGACAAAATCAATTAAAGATGCTAATGCTATGTGAAAGTTATATTTTTTCATCATTACCAAGCGATTTCTGATGATAAATCGCGTAGTGTTTACCCTATCTATCTAAAGATAGTTGGCAAAATAATTAAACTAACTCGTCGGGGTTAATATTTAATTCTCTTCTATACTTTTGCAGTTTTTACTATTTGTGGATGAGTAATAATACTCATGGCATGAGAAGAGGATTTCTTTAAAAACTAGTTCACTAACGCGTCGGACTAGTTATTTTTTTTACATAACTAGGTTTTTTCACACTTAATA
>NZ_JBGTFY010000005.1:0-34841 GCF_041747015.1 Nostoc sp. | reverse complement strand
CGTTGATTTGTACAAGTGGGGCAGGACACGTACCTCACTCTAAAACGCTGTAGGGAGTTAACTCCTGAAAGAAGTTCTACTCGTTCTTCGGAGCGACTGAGAAGCCTACACTTACTCGCTAGAGAAGTGTAGGAGTGTCACGTACTCATTTATCGTATTGAAGTACTCATTTATCATATTGAAGTACTCCTTTATCGTATTGAAGTACTCCTTTATCGTATTGAAGTACTCCTTTATCGTATTGAGGTACTCCTTTATCGTATTGAGGTACTCCTCATGTTGCAATACGCTTGGGTTAAGGCTTAACTCTTTGTTAAATTCAATTTTTTTTAACGTGGACGCGGAGCGGCTACTCTACGAGAACGCTAAGAGCGAACCCGCAGGGTACGTTCTAACTTAATGTAAAATAGACTATTAGCCAATACAAATTGGGAATAATGTCGGACTTAAGAGCGGAATTAACAGAAATTTTGGATGAGGCAGAGTGGGAGTGGCTGATTCCTCATGTCCAACGAGATGCAGTAATTTTGGTGGTACCTGAGTTAAGCTTGGTAGATGTTGGAGTAGCGATCGCCAGTGATAAAATTCCATCAGTGCAACAGTGGATCGATGAGCAATTGATTACCAAACCCACAACAGTACAGGTGGGAGAATGGAATTGTAGTCGCAGTAAGCGATTTAATACCCTCATTGTCCAGCCTTACGTTCTGGTGCAAGAAATAACCGCCGTATCAGCTAAATAAGTGTCACAGAACGGCTAGAATTGTTAGGATAATTTCAGATTAGATATTGAAACCTTGATCCAATCTGAAACTTTAGAACTATTAGAATGGCATCGCCTCTGCCAGCACCTTGCCACCTTTGCGGCAACTAAGCTGGGGGCGACAGCTGCGCGTCATCTGAAAATACCCGATTCTCAGACTCAAAGCGAGCAGTTGTTAGAGCAAACCAAAGAAGTCTACCAACTGGAAACTCGTCTCACCACGGGACTATCATTTGAGGGAATTCAAGATATTGGCGATTCCCTAGAACGGGCAGAACGCGGCGGAATTTTAGCAGGGGATCAACTGTTAGCGATCGCCACCACCCTCGCGGGAGTCAGAAATTTGCGCCGTGTCATCGACAATCAGGAAGATTTGCCGATATTGACTGAGTTGGTTGCCGATTTGCGGACTTATCCCGAACTAGAACAAGAGATTCACCGCTGTATTGATGAAAGATTCCAGGTAACTGATCGCGCAAGTCAAAAACTGGGGGAAATTCGCACAGATTTGCGGCGATTACGCACTCAAATTACCCAAAAGCTACAAAATATCTTACAGGCAAAATCTGGCGCAGTTCAAGAACAGCTGATTACCCAACGGAGCGCTCGCTTTGTCATCCCTGTAAAAGCACCCCAAAAAGATGCCATCCCCGGTATTGTCCACGATACCTCTACCAGTGGGGCCACGCTGTACGTAGAACCGAATTCGGTAGTGCCTCTGGGCAACCAACTGCGGCAGATCATCAGAAAAGAGCAAGCGGAAGAAGAAGCGGTTCGCCGCGTTTTGACAGAACAGGTAGCCGCAGTCAAACCAGATTTAGAGAGGTTGTTAGCGATCGCCACCACTTTGGATCTGGCAACCGCTAGATCACGATATAGTTACTGGCTAGAAGCGAATCCGCCACGATTTATCCAGCGTGAAGATAGTGAAATCATTACCTTGCGGAATTTACGACATCCGTTGTTAGTGTGGCAACAAAGGCACGAACAAGGGCAACCAGTAGTTCCTGTGGATTTGTTGATCAGTCCGCAAATTCGAGTAGTGACGATTACCGGGCCAAATACTGGCGGTAAAACTGTAACCTTAAAAACTCTGGGGTTAGCAGCATTGATGGCCAAAGTGGGTTTATTTGTCCCCGCCCGCGAACCAGTGGAAATACCTTGGTTTGATAAAGTGCTGGCAGATATTGGTGATGAACAATCCTTACAGCAAAGTTTATCCACATTCTCTGGACACATCCGCCGGATTAGTCGGATTTTGGAGGCATTAGGGACTGGGGAAGCAGAAGAGCAGGGGAGCAGAGGAACAGAGGGGGAACTTCCTACTCCTAACTCAGCACTCCTAACTCAGAACTCAGCACTCAGCACTCAGCACTCAGCACTCGTTTTACTCGATGAAGTCGGCGCCGGAACTGATCCAGTTGAAGGTAGTGCCTTAGCGATCGCTTTGTTGCAATATCTTGCCAACCACGCCCAACTAACGATCGCCACCACTCACTTCGGCGAACTAAAAGCCCTAAAATACGAAGACGAGCGGTTTGAAAATGCTTCTGTTGAATTTGACGAAAGTACTCTCTCGCCTACTTATCGTCTGCTGTGGGGCATCCCCGGACGTTCTAACGCCTTAACTATTGCCCTACGCTTGGGATTAAAACCAGAAGTGGTAGAACAGGCGAAAAGTCAAGTGGGAGAGGCCACAGATGAAGTCAATCAAGTGATTGCTGGCTTAGAAGCGCAACGCCGCCGCCAGGAAACCAAAGCTGCGGAAGCCCAAAATTTGTTGCATCAAGCAGAACGTTTATACAAAGAAGTATCAGCAAAAGCCGCAAGTTTGGAAGAGAGGGAAAGCAGTTTGCGGGCTTCACAAGAAGTAGCAGTCCAACAAGCGATCGCTCAAGCAAAAGGTGAAATTGCCCAAGTGATCCGCCGCTTGCAGAAAGGTACGCCCACAGCCCAAGAAGCCCAGCAAGCCACCAATGCTTTGAATCAAATTGGCCAGCAATATCAGCCAACAACGCCAGCAAAACCAAAAGCTGTATTTATGCCCAAAGTAGGCGATCGCGTCCGCGTTCCCAAACTGGGACAGGTAGCAGAAGTAATCACCGCCCCTGATGAAGATGGCGAGTTAAGCGTTCGCTTTGGGCTAATGAAAATGACTGTGAAATTGCAAGACGTAGAATCTCTAGATGGTCAAAAACCCGAACCAATCGTCAAACCCAAACCAGCCCCAGCAGCAGCAACGCCACCACCGCAAAGTGTCCCAGAAATCCGCACTTCCCAAAACACCATTGATTTGCGCGGTAAGCGAGTAGCTGATTCCGAATACATTCTAGATAAAGCTATCTCGGAAGCTACAGGCCCAATATGGATTATTCACGGGCACGGAACTGGTAAACTGCGGCAAGGTGTCCACGCTTTTTTGCAACAGCATTCTAGAGTTAACAACTACGAACCAGCAGAACAATCAGATGGTGGCAGTGGTGTTACCATTGCTCACATCAAATAAAGTTATTTGCGATGTTACTTGAACTCAATCAACTAATTGTTAGAGCCGGTCATCAGTTGTTGATTAAAGATGTCTCTTGGTCGGCATACAAACGTATTTTGGCAGAATTGGGGAGCGATGTCTACGACGGGCTACGCCTACGCAGTTTTCGGATGAGTTACAGTCAAGGGGTGCTGGAAATAATGGCTCCATTACCAGAACATGAAGTAGCTAAAGTTATTATTGGGGATTTGGTAAAAGTTTTATTAGAAGAACTCGATTTGGAATTTTGGAGTTTAGGTTCTACGACTTTTAATCAGGAAAGTATGGATGCTGGGATAGAACCTGATGATTGTTTTTATATTCAAAATGAAGCTAGAATTAGGGGCAAAGAAAGAATCAATTTAGAAACCGACCCGCCTCCAGATTTAGCTATTGAAATTGATATTACCTCTCGCACTCGTTTCAATAATTATCAAGCTTTGAAAGTACCGGAACTGTGGCGATGGAATGGAAGTAAGTTAGAAATAAACGTGCTTTTCAATGGTAAGTATGTAGAATCAAATACCAGTTCTATTTTCCCAAATCTCCCAATTTATCAAGTGATTCCCGAATATTTGATGTTGAGTAAAACCAATGGCAGAAATGCGACAATGAAAGCGTTTCGGGCGTGGATAAGACAGCAAATTAGTAAAGTCACACTTGCAAATGGTAATCTTCAGAATCTTTAAAGAGAATACCAACCAAGATTTATTGTTTGCAAGTCTCCTTATTAGAAAGTTGGTACATTCTTTTCTACGACTGCCTACTTCTTGTGCATTTCCCATTTTTATTCTCATTTGTAAAATCGGATACTACCAGTAAATTTATTATTTCATCAACCAAAGTTAGGATGAAAATAATGCAATCTATGGCTCAATACGCTTGGGTTAAGAAAAATTGTAGGTTGGGTTAAGCAAAGCGCAACCCAACAAAGCCCCGAAAATGTTGGGTTGCGCTTTGCTTAACCCAACCTACGCAGTTTAAGGTTTTTGGCGCTAACTGAACCGTATTGATCTATGGCTATAATTGCCGATTTCTACGTAATTTCCATACCATCAGACACGATGAACTAACTAACAGTAAACCTGAAAATGATGGTTCTGGAACTTTGGTGATTACTAGCGAGAGGTTATCGGCATAGCCATCATTCACGCGCCCACGAACATAGTTCATATCCAGAGCAACATTAATTTGTCTTGCACCAACGGGAACAAAGCCTTTCGTGGACTTGAATAATAAACCTGTTGTGTTATTTCTTTCGTCTGGAGTGGGCGAAGTAATGAATGCTGTGTTTAGAGATTGACCATCTTGATTAAGGAAATTAAGACTAAATTCCACATTATCTAAATCAGTGTCGTAGCCACCTAACCAGGCGCTCAAATCGTATGCTCCTTGACCAGCATCAATTATGGAGGCAAAATCAGCTATCTCAATTAATTGAGAAGCACTTGATGAGCCTCTATTAGCACCACCATAAAAGAAATTTTTTCCGCGTACACTTGGCCCTGAACTATTAGCATTAGGAAGTCCACTAACGGCGACTATATTACCCAAGGCATTAGTAAATTCAAAACCCGTTGCTCCATATTGCAGCACACTAAAACTATCAGTTAAAATCCAGCCAGGGATAAAAGGTATATCAGTCCCAACAGCATTACCAATGGGATCTCCTTGCCCTTGTTCTGCATCCCCATTAACAATAAGATTTTGAGCGAGGGTAGCTGCATGGATAGGGTTAGCAAGCACAATACTCGATAAAATTCCTGCTATCAAGGCTATGCTCGCCTTTGCTATTTTTTGAAAGAAAAAAGGAAACGTATTGAGCTTATTCATATTTTTACTATTAGGCTTTATAAATGAGTTCTGATATGTGCGTGGTTTGCGGTTAAAGCTATAGTACCAACTAAGTTGGATAAAATCAATTGGCCAACGTCTTCAAACGCTGACTTTATCAAATTTTCATAGAAGCCAATCCTTGATGTTGCCCAGCCTATCCTTAAATAACAGGCTACACACAAGCGAAACTGGGGTATCCTGTCCAGCAGCAAGAAAGGTAAAAAATTTGTCTAGCAATTATGTATAAATTAAGATTAAGTAATAAACATCAAGAAATTTCAAAATTTAAAACTGCAAATAAATTAGGAGGTATTCTAAATAATTACTCAGCGATAATTAGCGGTTAACATTCAAAACAATAGTTTATTTATACTCTTGTGCGGAACTAGCAGCGAAAGTCGGGTAAACCTTAACTAGAATTGATAATTTTCTACTTTGTCCAAAATAAATTTTCATCTAGAGTAGGACAAAGATACCTCCTGTTTACCACATAGAAAAAATCTAGCTGAAGCCTCTGGCTCATAGCTATGGGAAACCAAGCTTGATCCTTGAGAGTCTGGTTTCAAAATGGGTAACAGCAACATCCTCTATCAGCTTGATCACCTATGCTAAAAGTTATGCACTCGGCCGCCAACTCAGCCACTCCAAATTCCCAGTGGGAGGATTTAATCAAGCTTCCAGCCCCAAACACAGTCCAATGGGATAATATCAAAACCCAATTAGACTTGGTGCTGTTGGCGCTAGAAACCCTAACTGGCATTGGTTCAGAGGCTATGCTTTCGGCGGCAACTGATCTGAATTTAGAGTCAAGAGTGCCAGATCGCGTAGCTTTATGGCGACTGCGCCAATCAAATCCCCTACGCAAAGGTCAAGGAGGGCGAAAAAAGCTAGATGTCGAAGAAGCGCGATCGCTTGTTTTGATTATCTGCTACCTAGCCAAACAGCACCAGGAATTGATTCGCCGTGCTGTCGGTCTGTTGGAACAAATGGCAGAAAATAACCGGGAACCTCACCAGGCTGCTTTACTTGGAGATTATATTGATGCTTTTTGCAACACCTACCAAGAGCGGATGGAAGAGGACGAGCAAATCTCAACGGATTTACTAACCAACCTGGCACTAAAACTGCTTGTAGATTTACTTTTTTATAGTGCACCTGGTGGGCATCGCCGTCTCTGGCTAGCACTTATAGACCGTTCTACAAAATTTTAGATTTGAAATTCCTCAACCAAAATTCGCTGATTAAAATTTGCTAGATAAGGATTCCCTTTTGATAATTGTTAACCCTTGGGCGATCACTATCAATACTGTTTCCTCTTTGCACACCAGTTGAACATGACAAAGTTCTGAGTGGAGGAATCCGCCGTTTCAACTTTTTTTTGTAAGCAACTGGCTCAACTTTTTGCAAAATCCCAAATAGTCTTCCTCGTAGTTCCTGCCATGCCTCTATCAAATTCTGTCATTCGTTGCTACACACCCCCGACTTGCACGCTCGAAGTATTCGCGCAAAGCTCACCACTGTCTCGTTGGATGGGGAAAACTGTCCTCAAGCACCTAAGCTTTGAGTTACGTTTTGATGATCCCCGACTACCACAAGAAAACAGAGTTCCAATTCGGGGCGATCGCGATCAACTCGAAGCTTTATGTGATGCCGTCACAAGCTATGTACAGCAATTCCTCCAACAGTCTCCAGAAAACTTTTGCGTCAGTTTATCTGATACCCAAAAGTCAAGCACAGCATTGGATGAGCCGGAATCAAAGTCCTCAACAAAGACATTAAATTCTTTTACTGCCCAGATTCCAGGGGCAAATATCCACTTAGAACCAAGCAGCTATTTAACTCATAATCTATTTCTTGGCTCTCTCGCCAACCACGCATCTGGCCTCGTAATTCAACTCAGTCTGCTGCAACTATTTGATTTGGCAAGTGCTTTAGATGAATACTCGACTGATGTCATGGCACTGCCAACTCTCAACAGCAGGAGTTCGACTCTGAGGTTCCCTGCTTGGGCGCCTATTGCCGCAGTATTAGTATTAGGTGTAGGTTTTTTACCAGTTACTTGGCAATATGCTAACGACGTTAGGGAAAAGCAACAGCAGACAGCCCAAACCGCAGATCCAGTAGCGGTAAAAGCTGCTCTAGAACCTTCATCTTCAGTGAGCTTTCCCACACTTCAACCCGGACTCACTCCCCCAGCAGATAATTTGCTAGGTTCTACCCCTCCGCTTCCCACATCCAGTTTGCTGGAAATACCTTTAACATCTCCTAATTCCAATTTCTCTACAGTGCCACCTCCATTGCTAAATAATGCACTGACAATACCTCAGAAAACGATTTCAACTTTTCCTAGCAATCCAGGGACACCATCCAGCAAAATCCTAGACCAGAAAATTGCTACCTTACCAAATCTTGAACAGAACCTTACACGTTCAAATCCCCAAGCGGATGCTCTGCCTCAGCGGCGGAATTTGCCATCCAGCCTATCTTCGACCACAGGCAGTTTATCACCAAATATTTCACCAGTTCCCCCGTCTCTTAGCACCATACCCAATAATAGCCCTACCCCAGCCCCCTCACTAACCTCACAACAGCTGGACGAAACAATCAATTCTTTACGGGCAGCTTCTCCTGGAAATAAACCCTCCTCAGAACTTCCCTCGTCTAGAACTGCGGACAATAATCCATTTATCGATCAATTAGGAAACGAACGCAAAACCCCCGCATCCAGAGAAGTGGCAACTAAGGGTACATTATTTGACACACCTCAAATAGCAGAAGCTAGAGAATACTTAATAAAGCGTTGGCAACCACCTACTGGACTGGGACAAACATTAGAGTACAGTTTAATAGTCAGTGTTGACGGTGCAATTGAACGAATTTTTCCTCTCAATAAAGCTGCAAGAGAATTAGTTGATAGTGCTGGGATGCCTGAAGTTGGTCAACCTTTTGTTTCCGCCAATACACGCGGACAAAATGTCAGAATTCGAGTTGTTCTCAGTCCTGACGGCAAGGTACAAACTTTTCCTGATGAATAAGCAACTAACCCGTTTAATCTGAGATATTGCAACAGTCCCAACAACCACCTAGTAATTTCTTACTAGGCTAATAGTTAAAGTCCTCTAAAGACGATTAGTAAACGCTTTTAGTCTACTTAAGTGAACTTGGGCTATAAGCTAAAAACTAAAGCTGGTGTAGGTTGGGTTGAGGAACGAAACCCAACATTATCGAGACTTTGTTGGGTTTCACTGTCGCTCAACCCAACCTACTATTCTCTTAACCCAAGCATATGATTGGGCTATAAGCAAATGGCACTTCAAGTGCAAGGCGGGCTAGTTAGCTCAACGAGAATGCTACAAGATTTCATTTCGATGCCACTTGTAAAACTGGCACAAAAATTATGCCAGTTTCTACTTACTAAAATTGGTCTTGGCTTGCCTTTTGGAATCCAGTTATCAAACTGGTCTTACTATTGATACCAGTAAACCTACCAGTCAATACAATCACTATTAAATCACCCAGATTAAAGGTAGGAAATATGCAAACAATTGGTACTCAAAAAGACAGTCCAGCTTGGGTTATTCAAACTTGGGCAGCTTTTGTAATTTCTATTTCTATGACCACCTTCGGTATTGTAAACTTGCCTGTGAATAGCTGGGTGAAAGGATTTATGGGCATGGGTTTAGTTTTTTCTGTTGGCTCAACTTTTACTTTGGCGAAAACTAGTAGAGACTTGCACGAAAATAGAAGATTAACCGCTAGGTTAGATGAGGCGAAAGTAGAAAAATTGCTTTCACAACACGATCCTCTAAATTTAAAATGAAGGGAGTCATGCCAATTTTGGATTAAAAGGCTTGATCAAAAAGCCGTTTCAGGAATATCAAACAATACTACTTTTTCCAATTTGATGTGATTTATACATCAGAAATTAACTATATAACCAAAAACAAAAGGACTGGATATACCAGTCCTTTGTTATGTTAATTTAAGGTTTTTATCTTAATAAACGGATTTCTTGGTTTTTAACTTTTGCTTTTTACGCCGACGTTCGCTAGCAGCGACTGCTTGTTCTACCGGATAACCCACTAGAGGAATTACCTGATATTTTCGCTCTTCTTCTAACTTTTTCAGTTCAGTGTAATCAAGCCAGTAGATGCAATCAACTGGACAAGTGTCAATTGCTTCTTGGATAATTTCTTCAGCATCGCCATCTTGGCGAACTACACGCGATCGCCCATAATCTGGTTCAATGTAAAAGGTATTACGCGCCACATGAGCGCAATGCTTACAACCAATACAGGTGATTTCGTCAACGTAGACACCATTTTGACGCAACATACCACCCAATTCTGGTTCTAAACCAGACCGTTCTGGGGCATCCCGTAAAAAACCCCCTAATTCTGGTTCAAAACCGGAACGGTTTACTTCTTGTTCTTCTGGCGACGGCACAAAATCAGCCATTACGCACTCCAGCGCTGTACTACTAAGCGAATTGAACCATCTTCATTTTTTTGTTGTTCAGCAACTTGAAAGCCAACACGAGCGGTTTCTTTCACAACTGTTTGATAAGCATAACGCTGTGTTACCTGGCGCAAAAATCCGTCTACAGACAAGTTTTGCTGCCAATATTGCAAGTCAGCCACCAGTTCATATTCCTTGCCATTCCATCTAAAGCCGATATCGTAGCCATTTTCCTGCTCAATAGTAACTTCGGCAGGATGGGTTTGACCGCGATAACCACGTACCTCCTGTGGCCCTGGTTTCCAGTCTACGCCTAATTCAGTCAAAGCATCTTTCAAAGAATCAAGGTTACGGATTTGAGTCTTAATTTGGCTAAAGTGTGACATGATGGTTATGAATTAATGACATTTAACTACTGTGAAAACTTACCAATTGCTGTAAGTGGTTTGCGTATTCGCCACATTGGATTGCTGCACCTTAGCGGCGAAGAATTCTGAGGTTGGCTCATGATTAAGTACTTGACCCAGTTGTGCCTCTATTGCTGCTGTAACCTCAGCGCAAGATGCACCGACGATGCCAGTGACTTTTTCTTGTACCCGACCGTCTGGATAGATTATAAACTCTAATGTCTCCATGCTCTTGGGCAACCACGATAGTTGAATTGTACTGCCTTAGCATCCGGCTATAAATATAGCCATAGGAACATTTTTACTTTAGATACAAACTTGCCGTTTGCTAAATAATGTTCCACCTTTCAAGGTATATATCTCAGAATCTTTACAAAAATTATTAAAATATAAGCAAACACACCAGTGTTTAATTAGTATCTCTTAACCTTATCGATTAGTCAAGGTAACAACTGAGCTTGCTAAATAAGCGGCAAAAGTCCTAAAAATAAGTTACAGCAAGATAGTGGGGTATACGTAGGTATTGCATTAGTTCTTGATTTAGTGACTTTACCTGACATTGGATGTCAAGGGATTTTTAAACTGCGATCGCCTCCTAGTCTAACTTTGACTCTAAGAATTTTATAGCTACTTTCTGCCTCGCTCTTGCATTTCTTGCTGGCGCATCGGCATAGCGTCAATTTGCTCAAAAATTGCTGTTGCTGGGACTGGTGTAGTGTCACTGCGCTTAACACCACCATCTTTACCTACCAAAATGACGCGAAAATTTTCTTTATCAACTCTGAAGTGATTTCGCAAATTGGCAGCAGAAGACTCATCTATTAACTGTCCGTTAGCATAGCTTTTATTTGTTGCCAAAACCTGAATGAGAACTAAATCCCGGTCTTTAAAACTGTTTTGATGCTGATCAAACAACTGCATTTGCTGCTGATAGCTATGGTTATCAACAGACGGTGCAAACACTAGTAACACGCGGTTTTGCCATTTTTGGGAACTGAGGTTAAATGGAGACATTTTGATGGTATCGGTTGAACCTTGGACAGTACCAGCAATGCTGATTGGTGATAGGACTATAGACGCAGTGAGGATCAGGGCGATTAATACTGAGTTATTCACAATAGCTAGTTCACGAGCGTTTCATGATCTCAAGTTATCATTAATTTTGCATAATTTAAGTATATTAACTGATCAAATCGGCGATTTTACGCTGTTAGTATGTAATAAATAATATAGCATCAGCTATTTAAACATTTCAATGTCAGTGTTATAAATTATCAAAAAATCTTATGAAAGTGCTTTTACCAGAGGGAGTTTAACTTCAAGGTTTTGAGAGAGAATTAAAAACAAATCTAGAGCAAGCACAACTTGCCGGTTATGCCCTTATGGGTTTTGCTTTTAGAGAGGCTTTGAGTTCAAACCTTCACCAAATTGATGCTTTGGTGGTTATGGAGCCAGGAGTATTTGTATGTTTGGAGGCAAAAGGATATAAAGGGAAGTGGACAGGAAGCGCCAACGAAACATGGTTTTCTGATAATAAAAAAATTGAAGCTGTTGGCGGCAATCCATATATACAGGTTGAACGATACAGCCTAGTTATTAAAGATAAGCTTCGGTCTTGTATATTTCAGGATATTCCTTTCTGGGTTAATTATTTTGTTGTCGCTCCAGATACAACAAAATTTGAAATAGAAGGTGCAGTTGTTAATAGTTTTCAACCTGGAAGAGCAGTGCAAATTTGTAATCTATCCAGAATACAACAGGTTTTAGGCAGTATTAGAACTAGGGAAAATGTTGCTGCAAAATTCAACGAAGTTGGTATTAAAAAAATTATTAGCGAACTCACAGGAATCTCACTAGAAAAAATCGAAATACTTATAAATGTTCAGCCGCCTGACCCTACTACAGTAAAACCTCCACTAGAACCAGAACCTGTAGAACCACCTCCACTAGATCCAGAACTTGTAGAACCACCTCCACTAGATCCATCTCATAACAAATATATTTATCTTCCTATAATCCTCACTTGCTTTATAGGAGTAGGAATATTTGCTGCTTGGCAGTATTTTAATCAAACACCATGCGAAACGGCTACTGAAACAAGAGTAAATAATATTTGTTATAAAGATATTACTAAAAAACCTCTTGTTGTAGGCATTGTAACTTCACCTAAGCAGTATTCAGAATTTAAAACATACTTAAAAAAACAACTCGGTTCTCAAGCTAGAGATGTAGTAATTGAAGGTAACTCTGAAATTACATATAAAGAAGCTCAAAATAATATTTCTAAAAACAAATGGGATATCGTGTTTGCCAACTCACCCATGAATGGAATGCGAGCTAAAGATAATAGCTACAAATGGTTAGCTCGAATGTATCCTAAGTATCCACTTACTTATCAATCAGCTTTATTTGTTAGATCCGATAGTCGAATTAAGTCAATTGAAGATATTAAGTCTACAACAACTATCGCTCTTGGAGATTTCAATTCAGCTTCTAGCTTCTATATGCCTGCCTATGATTTATATGGAACATCTATGACTGTAACGGCAGGACATAGAAGTAGTAAAATTCGAGAGCTAGTAGCTAATAAACAAGCAGATATAGGAGCAGTTGTATACACTACAGTCAAGGATGATCCACAATTTCGAGTAATTCAAATTAGTAGAGAAATTCCAAGCACAGGAGTTTACTTATCTCCAAAATTAACTCCTACTGTTCAAAAGCAGATTCAAAACATTTTAGAAAATGCACCTAAAAAAATTAAAGACCAGGCAAACTACGATACAGGAAAAGAGCCAGACTATAAACAATTTAGAACGATTGCATTAAGAGCAGATCAAGTTTTGTCTTGCGCTAATTTTAGTATAAATCCCGTACAATTTTTTTGCAACGCAACACCTCAAGGGATTCTAGGACGGGTGGCTGGTTTCACCAACCAGGGCAATGGAATGATTCGATTACGATTGGAACGAGAAAATCATAAAACCTGCCAAGTCTTTGTTTCTTCACAAACGCTGAAAAAAATTATGGATAGTAGCTCACCAGAAATTATTAATAGAAAACAAGTCAATATTATTGGAGTAGAGCCAATAGAACTAGAAGACCGCACTTGTCAACTAACGATTGAAAACCCTACTCAGCTAGTAGTGTTATAACCTGAAGCTTAATGTTAAGCTAGCACTTTATTGTAAGAGGCATGATGAAAATCACTTACACAAAATTAGGTCGAGTAGTGTTGATATTTTTAGCTAGTATTGACAGGTCATTGAGCTACCAATTGTATTTTCGTAGGGAAGGAGATGTAATTATTCTTGAAAGGTTTGGACACAAAAATATTCAGAGTAAGATTATTAACTACTTAAGCAGTAACTTGGAAGGATTTATAGAGCCTACATCTAACAAGTATTTTTTAAGTAGCTGTTAGATCGCTCTTCACCCTATCCTTTCACCTCTAGCCCCGTACCGATATCAGCATTACTTTCTAAAAAGTCGTTATCTTTAAGAATTTCATAGAGATTAGTATCTTGCTCTAGCAAGCAAGCGTGTCCACAATGGGGCAACACTACAATCTTGTTATTTGGTAAGATATTCGCTATCCGCTTCACTTCAGTTACAGAAGGTAAAAGCCGATCGCTAGCACCAGCAATTAACAAAATTGGTTGAGTTAACTGACGTAACCGCTGCTCATCAATCTCAAACTCTCGCAGTAAAGACAATCGCCAAAGAACGGTTTCTGACGGTACAGAACGCATAGTTTTCAAAAGTTCATGGCGATCGCTTGGACAAATGCGTGGTAAAGATGCCAGAAACGGCAATAACCCCAGTGCGCCGATGTCATAAAGGGGTTCTGGCACCAAGAAAGTTAGTTGGGAAGCCCAATTTAACCAAGGGCGAAGTTGAAAGGCGGAAGCTGGGTTAATTAAGATAATTCGCTTAAATAAATGCGGTGCTTGAATCGCTACTTTCATCGCCAAACAACCACCAAAGGACTCACCACACAGGTAAACTGCTCTCTGGGAGCTTTTTTCTAATTCGGCGTGGAGCAGGTTTAATACGCTATTGGTTAACACATCCCAAGTGTTAAGGTTTTTCCGGGGGATCGCTAAACAGCGGACATCAAATCCAGCTTCTAATCCAACGGTTTGCGATCGCAATAATTGACCTGTTCCATCCATTCCTGGCAAATATACCAACAATGGGTACTCTGGTTGTACTCGTTTAGGAGTCAGGAAACAAGGGTTTAACTCAACTTCTCTTATAGTCATTAGTCAATGATATAAAACTTTTAGAATGCTGATTGTTACTTATAAAAGCTTTGGTGTTTTTGAGTCTAATAGCAACCTTGACGCAGTAAGTTGCTAATTTCGCCGTGACAATGTTCCGTCACTTGGGCTACAACATCTCTGGCTTGTTTGCCATGATATTTTTTTTGGTGCTGGGGCGTAATCCAATAAGGGCGACCAATTAACACGGCAACCCGACGATAAAATACTAAGGGATGCCAACCAGATTGATTAAATAAAGGTTCTGAAGGATCAAATATACTCAAAAGCCTTAAGGGAAAACCATTGGTGTTTACTTCTTCCAAAGAGGCGATCGCAATCGGCAAAATTGCTAGATCCTGCACATTAGATCGCAATGCCAAATGTGCAAATCCCCGCTGAAATTCACCCAGCATATTTGGCTGAGTAAATTTCACCATTGGTTCAGTTCCTTCTGGAAACACTCCTACCATCTGCCTCGATTGCAAGAGTAACTGTGATTGCAAAAAAAAGCTTTTTTGGCGATTTTGAGTTCCATCCAACGGAAAGCAGCCCAATTGTCCGGTGACAATCTCCCGCATTACTGGCACTTGCCCCATGTAGTGATGGCAAGCAAAGCGAATCGGACTCGATAACGCCGCCATTAAAACTAGTGCATCCACAAAGCTGCGATGATTGCTCACTACCAAGATGCTAGCATCTTGGGGAATGCGATCCTCGTAATAGCGAAACATTTGCGTTGAGAGTGCCGCCACTAAAGCGCGAGAAATCTCTAGGGGGCTATTTAGACTCATACCTAATCAATATATTTTTCCGGTAAATTGGAGTTTGTCTTAAGTTAATTTTTACATTTCTTTACTACTGCCATGACCGTCTTAAGATAGAACTAATATTTATCAATGATTTGCTTTCCAATTTTCTAGGTCAGCTAAAGAGCGATCGCGGTAACGTCCATAACGCTCCTGCTTACTTTTTATTTTCGCACCCAGTTCCGGAAAAATGCCAAAGTTGGGCGGCATTGGTTGGAAATGCTTAGGCGAAGCGGAACTAATAAATTCCAATAACGCACCCATCATTGTAGTTGGTGGTAAAATCAAAGGCTCTTTACCCAAAGCTAGCCGCGCTGCATTAATTCCCGCCAAGCAGCCACCCGCAGCCGCAGCAGTGTAGCCTTCAGTACCAATCAATTGTCCAGCTGCTAATAAAGTTGGACGTTCTTTAAATTGCAGAGTCGGATGCATCAGTTGAGGAGCATTAACAAAAGTGTTGCGGTGCATCACTCCCAGCCGCACAAACTCCGCCTTTTCCAAACTGGGAATGAGCTGAAAGATCCGCTTTTGCTCACCCCAGCGCAGATTAGTTTGGAATCCTACCATGTTCCACAGTTGACCGGCTTTGTCTTCTTGTCGCAACTGCACCACAGCATAAGGACGTTCTTCTGTACGAGTATCTGACAATCCCACTGGCTTTAGGGGGCCGTAGCGCATCGTGTCTTCTCCCCGGTGTGCTAGTTCTTCAATGGGTAGACAGGCTTCAAAAAATTTCGCTGTTTCCCGTTCAAAACCTTTGAGTTCTGTTTGTTCAGCTTTGCACAGTTCTTCTCGAAACCGCAAGTACTGCTCTTTATTCATTGGGCAGTTGAGATAAGCAGCTTCACCTTTGTCATAACGTGATGCCATAAAGGCAATGTCACGATTAATCGATTCTCCCACAATAATCGGACTAGCTGCATCGAAAAAGCTGAGGTATTCCATCCCTGTAAAGCGGCGCAAATCTTCAGCTAAGTCAGGACTGGTTAAAGGCCCAGTTGCCAAAACCACAATTCCTTCAGGAATCGCAGATACTTCACCCCGCCGGAATTCAATTAAAGGATGGCTTGATAAAGTTTGAGTCAAGTCTTGGCCAAATTGTCCTCTATCGACGGCTAGCGCTCCACCCGCAGGTACGGCGTGTTCATCAGCTTTAGAAATGACGATCGAGCCAAGTTGGCGTAATTCTTCGTGCAGTAATCCAGCTGCGCGATCGCTTGCCATTGCTCCAAAGGAATTACTACACACTAATTCTGCCAAATGTTCTGTATGATGAGCGGGACTAAATCGCTTTGGGCGCATTTCATGCAGAATTACAGGAACTCCAGCTTGGGCTATTTGCCAAGCTGCTTCTGTCCCAGCTAGTCCACCTCCAATTACTTGTATCGGTTGTTTTTCCATAGTTAAATTTTTTATTTCCATATTATTAAGTATTTATCAGTATTACAGAAGTAAAATTAAGTAAAAAGAGATGAGAATAAGTCAGAACTCAGAATACCTCAGTAGTCAACTCAGGGATTTCAACTTTTTCTCTACGCCTCTGTGTGTAATTATTATCGCCTAGCTAGAAGCTGCTCCTCAGATAAATCGTAAAATAGTAGATAAATTGAATTATTCGTAGCAAGCAGGTTGCAAACCAGTGATTAATCAGCGAATTGAGCAAGCAAATAAAAGAAAGCAAGATTCTCAAAGTTAAGGCTTACTCGTCTGGATTTACACCCATATCTCTCAGCCTTTGCGCCAAGCGTTCAGCTCGTTCTTGTGCTAATTCCCTTTGTTGACGTTCCTGCTCTAACAATAATTTGGACTGCTGTAACTGTTGTTGAGCTTGTTCTTTTTGCTCTCGTTCTAAATCTGCTCTTTCTTCACCAGAGAGTAATAGATTTCCCTGCTCATCCCACCAACGCAACCAAGGCAATTCTAGATTTTGATAGCGACCTTGCCAAATACCTAACTCTACACCAAGGGCGTTAATGGGATAATGTCCTCGTTTGTTTTCTAAGACTAATTCATAGTGGTCTTCTATCAGGTGATACACTTCTACTCGACTGTGGCGCACTTCGTAAATGCCGTAAAAGGCAGGTCTAATTGCTTGCTCGTAAACCCAAAATTTTCCCGTCCAAGAAGTTTTGTCATGTTCTTCTGAACCATCACCCGATACAAATTCCAATACAATCAAAGGTGGGATAATCTCTTGCCACAGTACATAAGAACGTCGTGTTTGACCATTTAAAAGTGGTGACACATTAGGCACATAAAACCAGTCTGGTGCTTCTGCACCTCTTTGTGGCGGGTCAGTCATCCGCCAATAAATTCCAGAATCTTGACCAATGCAATAATTACCTTCTGGATGACGTTTCTGTAACACTGGTTGAATCGAATCTGTAAGCAGAATGCTTTGGGGATGTTCCTGGAAGTTTTTCACAAATTCGCCGTCTGACTCAGGTAACTGAGTATGGTCAGGTAAGGTGGTTAGCAGTATTTCAGGTTTAGTAGTCATAAAAATTTTGACTCAATTCAGATTTTACTATTATGGAAACTTTCGATCGCGCACTTCCACAGCATAATCTTGCACAGCTTTAGTAATTGTCTCTCGCAGATTCGTGTAAACCTTGGCAAAGGGTGGATGCTTCTCTGCAAGCCCGATTACATCTGAGGTAACTAAAACCTGTCCATCGCAGTGAATTCCTGCACCAATACCAATTGTCGGAATGCTCAGTTTTTGGGAAATCTGCATTGCCAAATCTGCGGGTATATGCTCTAACACTATCGAAAATACACCAGCTTGTTCTAAGGCGATCGCTTCATTGAAAATTCTCTCACTCGCTTCTTGTGTTTTCCCTTGTTGTCGCAAACCAAGTTGATGTACCGATTGCGGTGTTAAACCAACATGACCCATTACCGGAATTCCGGCTTCTACCAAACGAGCTACAGTTTCAGCGATCGCTGGATAGCCACCTTCCAATTTTACCGCTTGAGCGCCCGTTTCCTTCAGTACCCGCCCAGCTGAGTGCATCGCTTGCTGAAGACTTTCTTGATAGGTCAAAAATGGTAAATCTACGACTACTAATGCGCGTTTAACTCCTCGACGCACGGATTTAGCGTGGTAGATCATCTCATCTAGAGTTATCGGCAGCGTTGTTTCATACCCTAGAATTACTGCCATTGAGTCACCCACAAGAATTAAGTCTACACCAGCTGCATCGAGGAGTTGAGCGATCGCATAATCCCAGGCGGTCAACGCCACGATTGAACGTCCCTGTTGTTTCCATTGAATTAATTGCTGGGTAGTGATTGCCATTGCCAATTTTAGATTTTGGATTTTGGATTTTGGATTTTTGTCCTTTGTCGTTAGTCATTAGTCATTAGCTAAGGACAGAAGACAAAGGACAAATGACTAATCATTTAACAGCGCGACCAAAAGCAAGATGAGGTTTTGCACTGTCTGTTTTGGGCATTAACCAAGCTAGACCTTCACTAGTGCCTATCCATAATTTATTGCCGATATCAGGCGCAAGGGCAAGAACCCGACTAGAAGGAAGTCCGGCAACTTCTGGATCTAACACAGCTCCTGTATTTGGATTTAATCGTAACAAACCATTGTTAGTTCCAATCCAAACACTACCATCTTTGGCAAAACGTATTGCTGTTACGTTACGCCCACGCAGACGAGTCACAGACCGCAACACTGCACCAGTTTTCGGGTTAATAACTAGCAAATTATTCGGCATTCCCGCCCAAATTAAGCCTTCTGGACTGATAGCTAAAGCTTGTACAGTCGTCCCCGGCAAATCGACGATCCGCTTCATGATTGCGGCACTGGCAGTATTAACCCGCACTAATCCATCAAGGGTGCCGACCCACACATGACCTTGAGCATCTAAAGTCAGGGTGTTGGCACTGACACCAGGCAGATTTTTTAATGTTGTCATAATCAAGCCTTGGTCGGGACTAATTAGGGCTAAACCATTATCAGTTCCAACCCACAAATAACCCCGTTTGTCAAGTAACAGCGACAACACCCGTTTAGAAGGCAAAAATAAATTCTGCGCGGTGATTTCGTTAGTGCGGGGGTCAACTCGGATTAGTCCCTCATAACTTCCCACCCACAAACGTCCTACTTTGTCTTGGGCTAAAGCACCAATGGCAACATTCGGTAAGCTAACACGAGAAACAATCTTGCCGGTTTTTGGATCAATCCGCGATAGTCCTCGCCAAGAACCTACCCAGAGATTGCCTGTAACATCTCCCAGTAAATTGCCGACACGATAATCAGTTTCTGGCGAATGTTCTTGCACCCCCCGCTCATCTGGCAACGGATCTACTCGCGGTGGCGGTGCAGAAGGGGGATTGTCAGGGTTTTTTTGTGCTGTCACGGGATTTGCCACTGCCACAATTCCTAAACTTGGCAGAGCTATCAACCCCAGCAAAATTGAAGTAACTAATAAACAAGTACGTTTGCGAAATAATACCACAGTGACATTTCCTTTAGAAACAGTACCCATAGCCACTACCTAAACTGGCTTTGGGTTAATTTCAGTGTTCCCCTAGTTGGGATTTTTTAAACGTCACAGGCAATTTTTTTCAAATTCTATGAGCATTGGGCATTGGGGAAAGAATTTTTATAACTCCTAACTTCCCAAAAGCTTCTATACAGTTATTGATCACCATTTGTAAATCATTCTTAACAAAATGTTTAAAACTTTCTGTAATAACAAATATATATAGTTAAGTTAAAAAGTTTCAAAGAATAACTTATCAAATTCTTGATATATTGTGAAATAAGCTACAAATTACGTGGTGTGCAATTTTTTATCTTTCGCTCACATCTGTGCTAAACCTCCGCAGGAAAACTGCGACCCTCTGCCAAAAGCAACTCTCAATAAAAATTTGCTGATCTTCTCCCTACTGAAGGGGGAAAGTCGAGAGCGAGGGCAAGTTGCACAGTACGTAATTTGATAAGTAATAAAGATGACTTCTGGGAAGGATAAAATATGTCTTACGCTCAAACGAAGACTCAGAGCAAAACTGGGTATAAAGCCGGGGTTCAAGATTACAGACTGACTTATTACACACCCGATTACACACCCAAAGATACAGATATTTTAGCGGCATTCCGTGTTACACCTCAGCCCGGAGTTCCTCCCGAAGAAGCAGCTGCGGCTGTAGCGGCTGAGTCTTCCACTGGTACTTGGACAACTGTGTGGACAGACTTGCTCACCGACCTCGATCGCTACAAAGGTCGTTGCTACGACATCGAGCCGGTTCCTGGTGATGACAACCAATTCATCGCTTACATTGCCTATCCTTTGGATTTGTTTGAAGAAGGCTCTGTAACCAATATGTTAACCTCCATCGTGGGGAACGTATTTGGTTTCAAAGCCTTGCGCGCATTACGTTTGGAAGACTTGCGGATTCCTGTAGCTTACCTGAAGACCTTCCAAGGACCTCCTCACGGTATCCAAGTTGAACGTGACAAATTAAACAAATACGGTCGTCCTTTACTGGGTTGTACAATTAAGCCCAAATTAGGTCTTTCCGCTAAGAACTACGGACGCGCTGTATACGAGTGCTTACGTGGTGGTTTGGACTTCACCAAAGACGACGAGAACATTAACTCTGCTCCATTCCAAAGATGGCGCGATCGCTTCTTATTCGTATCGGAAGCGATTACCAAAGCTCAAGCTGAAACTGGTGAAATCAAAGGTCACTACCTAAACGTTACCGCCCCCACCTGTGAAGAAATGCTGAAACGGGCTGAGTTCGCTAAAGAACTCAAACAGCCCATCATCATGCACGACTACCTCACCGCAGGCTTCACCGCCAACACCACATTGGCTCGTTGGTGTCGTGACAACGGTATTCTGTTGCACATTCACCGCGCTATGCACGCCGTAATCGACCGTCAAAAGAACCACGGTATCCACTTCCGCGTATTGGCTAAAGCTCTGCGGATGTCTGGTGGTGATCACATCCACACCGGCACCGTAGTTGGTAAGTTGGAAGGTGAACGTGGGATCACAATGGGCTTCGTTGACTTGTTGCGTGAAAACTACGTAGAACAAGACAAGTCTCGCGGTATTTACTTTACCCAAGACTGGGCTTCTTTACCTGGTGTAATGGCAGTTGCTTCTGGTGGTATTCACATCTGGCATATGCCTGCACTCGTAGAAATCTTTGGTGATGACTCCGTGCTGCAATTCGGTGGTGGTACACTCGGACACCCTTGGGGTAATGCTCCTGGTGCTACAGCTAACCGCGTAGCTTTAGAAGCTTGCGTCCAAGCTCGTAACGAAGGCCGCAACTTGGCTCGTGAAGGTAACGACATTATCCGCGAAGCCGCTAAGTGGTCTCCTGAATTGGCCGTTGCTTGCGAACTGTGGAAAGAAATCAAGTTCGAGTTTGAAGCAATGGATACCGTCTGATCAAAAGTTAAAAGTTAGAAGTTAGGAGTTAAGAGTTAAATTAATTCATAACTCATAACTTATAACTCATAACTGTTAAGGGCTGGGGTCAAGCATGAATCTTAAGCAAATTGCGAAGGACACAGCCAAGACTCTCCAAAGTTACCTGACTTATCAGGCTTTAAGGACAGTACTGGCACAGCTAGGCGAAACGAATCCTCCATTGGCACTTTGGCTGCATAACTTTTCCGCTGACAAAATTCAGGATGGTGAATCATACATTGAGCAACTATTCCGAGCAAAGCCAGATTTGGCATTGCGAATCATAACTGTCAGAGAACATATTGCAGAGGAAGTTGCTGATTTTTTGCCGGAAATGGTTCGCACTGGTATTCAGCAAGCTAACATGGAGCAGCGTCGCCAGCATCTAGAACGCATTACACAAATAGATACATCAAACCTCAGTCTGCAACCAGAACAACAAGCAAGTTCAGATCCAAATAATGAACAGTGAACAGTTAACAGTGAATATTTTTTAACTGTTCACTGCTGACTGATAACTGATAACTAAAGTCAATCACAATCCATTATCAAAAGCTATGCAAACTTTACCAAAAGAGCGTCGTTACGAAACCCTTTCTTATCTGCCCCCCCTGTCTGATGCTCAAATTTCCAAGCAGATCCAGTACATTTTGAATCAAGGTTACATTCCAGCGATCGAGTTCAACGAAACTTCTGACCCTAAAGAATTCTATTGGACAATGTGGAAGTTGCCTTTGTTCGGTGCTAAATCGACTCAAGAAGTATTGAGCGAAGTTCAAGGATGCCGTTCTCAATTCAGCACCAGCTATATTCGGGTTGTGGGTTTTGACAACATCAAGCAATGCCAAATTCTCAGCTTTCTTGTTCACAAACCTAACAAATACTAGAGTTAGCAAGCTTTAAGTAATTGGTTTATCTCTAGGAGAGGGGAGTTATCTGCCTCTCCTATTTACTGGATTTGTTTTTAAACGTAAAGGAACGCAAAGGGGCGCTGAGTTATTCTCTGGGTTTTTTAAGAGAGTGGTGAATGGAATTAAGACATATACCGGAAGTAAGAATTTGTTTTATTGGTGATTCTTTTGTTAACGGCACTGGCGACCCAGAATGTCTTGGTTGGACAGGTAGAATATGTGTTAATGCTAATAAAAAAGGTTATGATATTACCTACTATAATTTAGGAATTAGGCGAGACACGAGTACTGATATAGCAAAGCGTTGGTTACAAGAAGTATCGCCTCGCTTACCTAAAGAATATGATGGCAGAGTTATATTTTCCTTCGGATTGAATGACACAACACTAGAAAATGGTAAAACTCGCGTAGATTTTGCAGATTCTATCAAAAATGCCCGTGAAATTTTAAGTGAAGCAAAATCCTTGTATCCTATTTTGATGGTTGGATTAGCACCGTATGCAGAACAAGAAGACCCTCAAAGAAGGCAGAGAAATACCGATTTATCTAAAGAGTTTGCTTTGATTTGTAATGGATTAAATGTACCTTATTTAAATGTTTTTCCGATATTAGAAAAATCAAATATCTGGATACAGCACTTCCGGCAGCTATGAGGTACATCCTCATAGCTGAAAGTGATGATAGGAGAGAGGCAGGGATAAAAACTGTATTGCATAATAGCCGGAAGTGCTGTAAATGAAGCAAAAGCTAATGATGGTGTTCATCCTAAAGCAAGCGGTTATTCAGAATTTGCCCAAATTGTAGAAAATTGGGACGCTTGGTTAAATTGGTTTCCTCTAACTTAATCGCTCATCCAAAGTTAAGATACTATTGCTTTTGATGGCGAACTTCGACAACGGTATGCACATTGCCGCGAGGTGTGAAATCTGCTTTAACCGTTACTTCTAAGGGGTCACAAGCAGCTACAAAATCATCTAAGATTTGATTGGCAGATTCTTCGTGGGAAATGTAGCGATCGCGGTAACTATTAATGTAAAGTTTGAGTGCCTTCAATTCTACTACTTTCTCATCAGGCACATAGGTAACATAAATTGTTGCAAAGTCAGGATAGCCTGAAAATGGACATTTACAGGTAAACTCTGGCAAAGTAATCTGAATATCATATCGCCTCCCCACACGCGGATTTGGAAAGGTAATTAATTTGCCTTCGGCAATTTCGCGTTCGCCATACTTTATTTCTTGGCTTGGCTGGGATACAGTTTCAGGTAAAAAATTACTCATAAGTGATTAAATAAGTTAAGAGGCAGAAGCTAGCAAGCAAATGAGTTTGTTTTATTCTTGAATTTTCAATTAGACCGCAACGACTCAATATTCTTCCTTTTCCCAATCTGGACAGTTATCATCTTCACAACCGTGGGGATGCATGGCGCAAACTAACAAGTTACCGCTGTAAACTTGACCGTGGTAGTTACTACAACCGATGCAGGCAGGATTTTTTTCGGCTGTGGGTTCAACTGAATAAGGAAAACCAGGATCTACATCTGCTATAACATCTTCTAGTTCCCAGTAGGCTTCCAACATCGGTTCAGCCAAGTCTTGCAAATATTGATCGACTTCAGTGACAATGTTATTGTGTACTTGCTCAGTGATTTCTTCCGTTAGCTCAAAAAAAGCGTCTGCCATTTCACTCATTTCTAGGAAGAAACGCTCCACTTCATCGGCTACTGTTTCTACAATTTCTATTAAATCTTTTTGCCAATGTTCCATAAACTTGACACCCTTACAGGCTATAAACAGGACACTTTGTGCTTATCTGGCTGGAAGCACTAGAGTACGCACTAGGCAATGTATCTTATCAAGTTTCTATCTAAAGTGCCACTTATTACTGATATTTTGATCAAACAATACTTTTTATTGATCGCGTTGCAATCGTTTTAACTCGTCTTGCAGGTTTAAAACTTCTTGGCGTAGTTTATCCACGTTCTGATCATTTGATGCTTCTTTCACCGTTGGTTCTTCATCTTCCTCTAGTATTTCTATGCGGCGAGGTTCAGAAGGGGGTGTTTTATTAAATATTTCATCAGATGTTGGAGGTTGTTGGGCTTGCTTCATCATGTCTTCGACGAAGCGGCGGGCTTCTTCTGTGTTCATTTCGCCCTTGGCCACCATTTCATCTGCTAGTTTTTGGACTTGCGATCGCACTTCCGCTAATTTTCCCCCTGCTTTCTCACCTGCGTAAGAGGCTAATCCAACACCGAGGTAAAAAGCCTTTTGAACAATATCTCCAAAACCAGCCATTGCTGACGAACACTCCTAAAAATAGGGCGACCCGGAGACTACGCCTACCACAAGCCTCCCGTGTTGCTGCTACCTTCCGGTTCTGACAAGGTTTAGGTGTTGCGATCGCATAGATCCAGGTCTTCTAGAAGTATAACATCAAAAGTCAGTAACTGTGTGTTATTCCATAACAATCCGCCATTCGTAAAGCTGATAGTTGACGCAGCCATGTTGCACCAATGGGTCACTAGCCACAATTGCTTCGGCTTCGGCTCTGGAAGCTGCCTCAAATAGCAGCATTCCGCCTCTTTGCTCCACCCAATAGCCGGTTCGCGCTTTGTGTCCTTTCGCAATCAACTCTTGAATGTAGGCTTTATGGGCGGGTACATATTGGTCAAAGGTAGGTTTATCGACTTTACCTTCTTCTATCTTTACAAACATGGGCATCTGCTTCTTAACTCCTTTTACAACAGACTTCTTGCCTAAGTTATTACAGTTTTGAGTAGGATTTGAGTAGCCATTTAATCATCGCCTTCGCTTGAAATTGTTTTATTTCTTGTGTAGCATTAGTGAGAAAGTAAATTTTGTACAAATTGTTGAAAAATTACATTAGTATTAATTATTTATTGTGAGGCATCATGACTAGCATCAGTGCAACAGAAGCTTGTGCAAATTTTCAAGACCTTATTAATCGTGCTGAGTATAGGGGTGAACGGATTGTAATTCAGCGTCATGGTAAAGCTGTTGTCGCAATTATCGGTCTTGATGATTTGAAATTGCTTGAAGCTGCGGAAGATGCTATGGACTCAGAGGCACTTCGTCGGGCAATTGAGGAAAATGATGGGTTTACTACTTTAGACGCAATTACCGAAAAGCGTGGAAATGAGTGAACGCTGACGTTTTTCGCGTTGGCAAGCGAAACGATGGTGAAGTATATAAAAATTTATAATTTGAGCTTGTACAATCAAACTCTCTACTCACTAATTTTAAACTAGCTCTGTTTTTCAAGGAATTTCTGAAGTTCTTTTACCTCAGTTTCTTGCTTGCTAACTAGCTTTTCCGTCTTCATCCACACCAAAGGCTATTTCATCTATTTGAATCTGTAAAACAGACGATCATTTAGTATCCAATTAGCGTTTTGTTATATATTTGTAATATTCTTTGGCTTTTGCCGTTCAATACTCAACAGTATCCTAAATCTCAAATGGAATGAGCCGTTTTTTTATCGCCCTCTTACCACCGCAAGACATTCAGGATTACGTCAACCAGATTAAGCAGCACTTTGCTGATAATTATGCCAGTCGCAACGCTCAAAATTCTCCGCCTCATATTACTCTGCAACCTCCCTTTGAATGGGTAGATGTGGACGTGCAAGCAATAGAAGGATTGTTGCAGGAGTTTGCTAATAAACAAAGAGCGATACCAATTACACTCAGTGGGTTTGATGCCTTCGCTCCTCGTGTAATTTACATTAATGTCGTCAGAAGTCAAGAGCTTTTGAGATTGCAAGCTGATTTAATGGCTGATGTAGAACGTAATTTAGGAATTATTGACGAAGTTTCTAAAACTCGCCCTTTTGCGCCCCATCTAACTGTTGCGTTTCGGGATTTAACTAAGGAGAACTTTAAAGCTGCTTGGACTGAATTTAAACAACGCCAGTTGCATTTTGAGTTTACTGGTGAGAAATTAACGCTGCTTATTCACGACGGTAGTCGCTGGAATGTCAAAGCGGAGTTTAACTTATTGAGTGCTGAGTGAAGAAGAAGTACTCACTACTAATGTATTTGGTATAAGCCCCGCCCTTTGTCAGCAGTCTTTTAACTTTTAGCCGGGGCACTGGGAACTCAGCACTATTGATATCAGGTTCAACGCCGAGCGATCGCACTGGTCACAATTGCGGGAAACTGAAAGCAGATATTATTAGGAAAGGAGAACCTAATGAGTTGGACTAAAGTTCTTGCAGTTGAAGCACTTGCCGCAGGTGCGCGAGAAGTGGTGAAAGTTGGCGACCGAAAAATTCTGCTTTTGAATCACGAAAGTCAGCTTTATGCTGTAGATAACACTTGCCCTCACATGAAATTGCCATTGAAAAGTGGGAAAATCACTCAAGATGGAGCAATTGTTTGTTCTTTCCATCACAGTGCTTTTGACCTGCGGACTGGTGAAGTCAAAGACTGGTGTTCCTGGCCGCCTGGTGTAGGTAAATTACTCTCGTTGGTTTCACAACCAAAGACTCTGCCAGTGTTTCCGATTCGTGTGGAAGAAGGAAGTATCTGGATTGATGTCTAAGAGGGATAAGTAGCCTCTTTCTCAACAATCAGTTATCAGAATATCAAGGCCATTGTATCAACTCGCAATGGCATAACATCCAATACAGTTCGGTTGACTTGTCTATTGAGCGAAGATCCCCTTAGTTGTATCAACCTGCACCTCAAGACTGCTCGGTTAAGAGTCGATCCCCCCAACCCCCCTTAAAAAGGGGGGCTAAAAATGCCTTATTTTTCCCCCTTTTTAAGGGGGACTAAGGGGGATCTCAAATGATTATGCACCTTAACCGAGCAGTATTGACCTGCACCTTAGTTGTATCGACCTGCACCTTAGTTGTATCAACTCGCATCTTTGTTGCATCGACTCACATCTTTGTTGCATAAACTCACGCCTTAGTTGCATAAACTCACGCCTTTGTTGCATCGACTCGCATCTTTGTTGCATCGACTCACATCTTAGTTGTATCGACTTGCAAAAATTAACTTACTCTAACGATGCGTGGGTAAGGGTTTAGCATTGCTAAACCCCTACGAAAAATCTATATGTATTAAGATTTTTGTGAATTGGTATTACATCTTGACAAGAAACACCAAATATACATAAAGGAAAAACCCCATCTTTTGTAGAGACACATTAGGCGCGCAAAGACTTGCGCCCATACTCATTGGTGTCAAATTGATATATAAGGGATAATTAAGAAAAGCCTAAAAAAACCTATCTTCGTTAATGTATATCACAATGAATTTGCACAGCGCGTAAGCCCTAATGAAAGCTACAATCAACTTCCTGCTTTAATAAAATTTTTTTACCTACTAAAACTAAGAAATTCTTTAGAGATTAAGCTATGGCAACCGAACAGTTAACCAGAGACAGCGACAATCTAGACTTAAATCAATTATTAAAAACGCTAAATGCTGTCAAGCAAGGTGACTTCTCGGCTCGGATGCCCATAGATCATACTGGTGTGGCGGGAAAAATAGCTGATACGCTCAATGATATTATTGATCAAAATGAGCGGATGGCGGCAGAACTACAGCGAATTAGTAATGTTGTCGGCAAAGAAGGCAAAATTGCCGATCGCGCCTCTCTTGGAGATGTTCGCGGTTCTTGGTCAGATTGTGTTAGCTCTGTCAATACTCTAATTACAGATTTAGTTCAGCCAACAGCAGAAACCACGCGGGTAATTCGGGCTGTCGCTAATGGAGACTTATCCCAAACGATCGCTACAGAAATCGACGGCAGACCTTTACAAGGTGAGTTTCTTCAAACTGCTAATATCGTCAACAAAATGGTTGATCGGCTTGGTTCCTTTGCCAGTGAAGTGACGCGGGTGGCGCGTGAGGTGGGAACTGAAGGTAAATTAGGCGTTCAAGCCCAAGTGCAAGATGTCGCCGGCACTTGGAAAGATTTGACTGATAACGTTAACTTGATGGCAGGTAATCTCACCGGACAAGTTCGCAACATTGCCGAAGTGGCAACTGCGATCGCTAATGGTGACTTGTCGAAGAAAATCACTGTTGATGTCAAAGGCGAAATTCTCGAACTTAAAAATACCGTCAACACGATGGTAGATCAGCTTAATTCCTTTGCTAGTGAAGTGACGCGGGTGGCGCGGGAGGTGGGAACTGAAGGTAAATTGGGCGTACAAGCAGAAGTTAAAGGTGTAGCCGGGACTTGGAAGGATCTTACAGACAACGTTAACTTGATGGCAGGGAATTTGACCGCCCAAGTCCGTAACATTGCGGAAGTGACAACGGCGGTAGCTAACGGCGACTTGTCGAAGAAAATTACTGTTGATGTCAAAGGCGAAATCTTAGAGTTGAAAAATACCGTCAACATCATGGTAGATCAACTTAATTCTTTTGCATCGGAAGTCACAAGAGTTGCCCGTGAGGTAGGTGCAGAAGGTAAATTAGGCGGTCAAGCAGATGTGCGGGGAGTAGCCGGAACGTGGAAAGACCTGACCGATAGTGTGAATTTCATGGCGGGAAGCTTGACGGGACAGGTGCGAAATATCGCAGAAGTGACAACGGCGGTAGCAAATGGCGATTTATCCAAGAAAATCACTGTCGATGTCAAAGGCGAGATTCTGGAGTTGAAAAATACGATCAACACGATGGTAGATCAACTTAATTCCTTTGCAAGTGAAGTTACAAGAGTGGCGCGGGAAGTCGGAACCGAAGGTAAACTTGGCGTACAAGCAGAAGTCCGGGGTGTAGCAGGGACTTGGAAGGATCTTACAGATAACGTTAACTTAATGGCGGGTAATCTTACCGGACAGGTGCGAAACATCGCCGAAGTTACCACAGCAGTAGCTAACGGCGACTTATCTAAGAAGATCACTGTTGATGTCAAAGGCGAAATTTTAGAGTTGAAAAACACCGTTAACATCATGGTGGATCAACTTAACTCCTTTGCAAGTGAAGTAACAAGAGTTGCACGGGAAGTAGGCGCTGAGGGAAAATTAGGTGGTCAAGCCGAAGTTAAAGGCGTGGCTGGAACTTGGAAAGATTTAACTGATAGTGTAAACTTCATGGCGGGAAGTTTGACGGGACAGGTGCGGAATATCGCAGAAGTGACAACGGCGGTAGCAAATGGCGACTTATCCAAAAAAATCACAGTTGATGTTAAGGGCGAAATTCAGGAACTCAAGAACACTATTAATACAATGGTGGATCAGCTGAATTCTTTTGCATCAGAAGTCACAAGGGTTGCCCGTGAAGTGGGAAGTGAGGGCAGATTAGGTGTACAAGCTGAAGTGCGCGGCGTGGCTGGTACTTGGAAAGATTTGACTGATAGTGTGAATTTCATGGCGGGAAGCTTGACGGCACAGGTGCGAAACATCGCCGAAGTCACCACAGCAGTTGCAACAGGCGACTTATCTAAAAAAATCACCGTTGATGTCAAAGGTGAAATACTGGAGTTGAAGAACACGATCAACACGATGGTAGATCAACTCAGTTCCTTTGCATCGGAAGTGACGCGGGTAGCGCGGGAGGTGGGAACTGAAGGTAAATTGGGTGTGCAAGCAGATGTCAAAGATGTGGCTGGGACTTGGAAAGATTTAACTGACAGCGTAAACTTCATGGCGGGAAGCTTGACGGCGCAGGTACGGAATATTGCCGAAGTTACAACTGCGATCGCTAATGGTGACTTATCTAAGAAAATTACTGTTGGTGTCAAAGGCGAAATTTTAGAACTCAAGAATACCATCAATATAATGGTGGATCAACTCAACTCCTTTGCGAGTGAAGTAACGCGGGTGGCGCGGGAAGTAGGAAGCGAGGGCAAACTCGGTGTACAAGCAGATGTGCGCGGCGTAGCTGGCACTTGGAAAGACTTGACCGACAGCGTAAACTTCATGGCGGGAAGTTTAACGGCACAGGTGCGAAACATCGCCGCCGTCACCACCGCCGTAGCGAATGGCGACTTATCTAAAAAAATCTCCGTTGATGTCAAAGGTGAAATCTTAGAGTTGAAAAACACCGTCAACACGATGGTAGATCAACTAAATTCCTTTGCAAGTGAAGTGACGCGAGTGGCGCGGGAGGTGGGAACTGAGGGTAAACTTGGCGTACAGGCGGAAGTTAAAGGTGTTGCCGGCACTTGGAAGGATCTCACCGATAGCGTAAACTTCATGGCGGGAAGTTTGACGGCACAGGTGCGGAACATTGCGGAAGTGACAACGGCGGTAGCTAATGGCGACCTCTCGAAGAAAATCACTGTTGATGTGAAAGGTGAAATTCAGGAACTCAAAAACACCATTAACACAATGGTGGATCAACTGAATTCCTTTGCATCAGAAGTTACAAGGGTGGCGCGAGAAGTAGGAACGGAAGGTAAACTTGGCGTGCAAGCTTACGTTAGAGGCGTGGCTGGAACCTGGAAAGATTTGACAGACAACGTTAACTCAATGGCAGGGAACCTCACCGGACAAGTTCGCAACATCGCCGAAGTTACCAAGGCGGTAGCTAATGGCGACTTATCGAAGAAAATTACTGTCGATGCCAGAGGTGAAATTTTAGACTTGAAGAATACAACCAATACGATGGTTGATCAACTCAGTTCTTTTGCAAGTGAAGTAACGCGGGTGGCGCGAGAAGTGGGAACT
Source organism: Nostoc sp. (assembly GCF_041747015.1). GTDB lineage: Bacteria > Cyanobacteriota > Cyanobacteriia > Cyanobacteriales > Nostocaceae > Nostoc. Next base: position 3,766 of record NZ_JBGTFY010000005.1, on the reverse strand, counting down.
GAAGGGAAGCTGGGCGGACAAGCGCAAGTGCAAGGTGTTGCGGGGACTTGGAAAGATTTGACGGACAACGTTAACTCAATGGCGGGGAACCTCACAGCCCAAGTGCGCGGGATTGCCAGAGTTGTGACGGCGGTTGCTAACGGCGACTTAAAACGAAAACTGATGTTAGATGCCAAGGGAGAAATTGAAACCTTGGCAGAGACAATCAACGAGATGATTGATACCCTAGCAACCTTTGCCAATCAAGTAACCACAGTGGCGCGAGAGGTGGGAATTGAAGGAAAGTTAGGCGGACAAGCTAGTGTACCTGGGGCGGCTGGAACTTGGAAAGATTTGACAGATAACGTTAACGAACTTGCTGCTACACTTACTACCCAGTTGCGAGCGATCGCTGAAGTTGCTACAGCTGTAACTAAGGGTGACTTAACTCGTTCAATTGCCGTCGAAGCACTAGGGGAAGTAGCCATCCTCAAAGACAACATCAACCAGATGATTGCCAATCTGCGGGAGACAACGCAGAAAAACACTGAGCAAGATTGGTTGAAAACTAACCTAGCTAAGTTTACCAGAATGCTCCAAGGGCAGCGAGACTTAGAAACTGTATCTAAACTAATTCTCTCAGAATTGGCACCCTTGGTAGGAGCGCAACATGGTGTATTCTTCCTGATGGACTTTCTGGAAAATACGCCGTATTTGAAACTAATTAGTAGCTACGCTTACCGCGAACGCAGACATTTAGCTAACCGCTTCAACTTGGGTGAAGGTTTGGTGGGACAATGCGCTTTAGAAAAAGAGCGAATACTGTTGACGGAAGTGCCAAGTGATTATATCAGAATTAGCTCTGGTTTAGGAGAAGCAAGTCCCCTCAATGCCGTGGTGTTACCTGTACTCTTTGAAGGACAAGTGACAGCAGTGATTGAATTAGCATCCTTCCGCCGTTTTAGCGAAATTCATCTGACATTTTTCGACCAACTTACCGAAAGTATAGCGATCGTCCTCAACACCATCGCCGCATCTATGCGAACTGAAGAATTGCTTAAACAGTCGCAATCTTTAGCTGAAGAACTCCAAACCCAGCAAAGCGAACTTAGGGAAACCAACCAGCGCTTAGAACAACAAGCTCAATCACTCAAAACCTCTGAAGATTTACTCAAAGGACAGCAAGAGGAACTGCAACAAACCAACGCCGAATTAGAAGAAAAGGCAGAGTTGATGGCGATGCAGAAGAAAGAAGTCGAGCGCAAAAATAGCGAAATTGAACAAGCAAGACTGTCTTTAGAAGATCGCGCCGAACAACTCGCCCTTTCCTCAAAATACAAATCAGAGTTTCTCGCTAATATGTCCCATGAACTGCGGACACCGTTAAACAGCTTGTTGATTTTGGCGAAGTTGTTGACTGATAACGTTGATAGTAACCTCACTGCCAAGCAAGTTGAATACAGCCAGACAATTTACTCAGCCGGTACTGATTTGTTGACGTTAATCAATGACATTCTGGATCTCGCCAAAATTGAATCTGGTACGATGTCGATTGATATGACTCAAATATCATTGACAGAATTGGGCGAACAGACTGAGCGCAACTTCCAACAAATCGCTCAGAACAAAGGACTTGCCTTTACAATCGAATTTATTCCCGAATTGCCAATTACTATCTATACAGATGTCAAACGCTTACAACAGGTGTTAAAAAATCTCCTCTCCAACGCTTTTAAGTTTACACAGCAAGGGGAAGTGCGCTTGCAGATTGCGGTGGCAAAGCAAGGATGGAGCAACGACCAAGAAACTTTAAATCGCGCCCAACTGGTGATTGCCTTCTCAGTCACCGATACAGGCATCGGCATTGCTCATAACAAGCAGAAAGTGATTTTTGAGGCGTTTCAGCAAGCCGATGGCTCTACGAGTCGGAGATACGGCGGCACCGGATTGGGCTTATCAATTAGCCGCGAAATCGCCTACCTCTTTGGTGGAGAAATTAAACTAATCAGTCAACCCGGTATAGGTAGCACCTTTACATTCTACTTACCACAATTTAGTGCTGAGTCTAGATTGACACTACCCAGCACTGCTCACTCAGCACTCCCCACTCAGCACTCCCCACTCAGCACTCAGCACTCAGCACTCAGCACTCCCCACTCCCCACTCATTAGTGACGATCGCACTACTATTGAAAAAGGCGATCGCGTGTTGCTGATTGTCGAGGATGACCTTAACTTTGTGCGTATCCTCATCGAGATGGCGCAACAGCAAGGATTCAAGGTGATAACTGCCCAAAACGGCAGTACAGGTTTGGCACTGGCGCAGCGATTTCTGCCTTCAGCCATCTTGTTAGATATCAGGTTGCCAGAGATGGATGGTTGGACGGTGTTAGATCGCCTGAAGCATAACTCAACTACCCGTCACATTCCCGTACATATCATGACCGTTGAGGAAGGGAAGCAGCGCAGTTTGCAACTAGGAGCGATCGCATATCTGCAAAAGCCCCTAACTAGCGAGACAATATCTGAGGCGTTAACTAAAATTAGAGGTTTTGTTGAGCGCCAAGTGAAAAATCTGCTGGTAGTCGAAGATGACGACACTCAACGGCTGAGTATTGTGGAGTTGATTGGCAACAGTGATGTTTCTACCACTGCTGTTGCTACGGGTGCAGCAGCCCTAGAAGCCATCCGCTCACAGCATTTTGATTGCCTCGTCCTCGATTTAGGGCTACCAGATATGACTGGGTTTGAACTAATCGAGCAGATAAAGCTTCTACCTAACGGTAAAACCTTACCAATTATTGTTTACACTGGTAGAGAAATTAGCAAAGTTCAAGAAACAGAACTGAGGCGGATTGCAGAGACAATCATCATTAAAGATGTGCGATCGCCTGAACGTCTCCTCGATGAAACAGCATTATTCTTACACCGAGTCCAGGCAAATTTACCAGCACCCAAGCGACAACTGCTTGAACAACTGCATTCACAAGATTATTTACTCGTCGGCAAAAAAGCCTTAATCGTAGACGACGATATGCGTAATATCTTCGCGCTGACAAGTATGCTGGAGCGTTATCAAATACAGGTTTCATACGCTGAAAATGGCAGAGAAGCGATCGCTATATTAGAAGCCACACCAGATGTTGATGTCATCTTGATGGACATAATGATGCCAGAAATGGACGGTTACGACACAACGCGCCTAATCCGCCAAAACGAGCAATTTAAATCCTTGCCGATTATTGCACTTACCGCTAAAGCCATGCAAGGCGATCGGGAGAAATGTATTGAAGCCGGCGCATCAGACTACATCACCAAACCCGTAGATACCGAACAATTGCTTTCACTCTTGCGCGTTTGGCTATACCGTTAATGTTGATACTACTGTAACCAAAGTCTGTAGAGACGTGTTAGCAAAGCGGCTCAACAGCGTATTTTCTTCTAATTCTTCTATCAACGCCTTCATCCCCTCCATCCTTCCTTTGACACAGGAAGAGAGTCTTTTCCCAATCCGATTCCGGTACTTCTGTTCTATAGATGTGGCTGATGAGGCTGATTTTCTTCATGCCCTCTAATCTACCATCTCTCTATACTTATTTTTCCTGGTAGCCTAATTTCCCCCATGAACGGTTACTGCAAAAACGTCCTTTATTTAGGGCTTGCTGAACAAAAGTGAAACATAGTCTAGGTAAGGGTTTTGAGCATTTTTTCACCAAGCAAGTGCAAGACTATAGCATCCAGAGGTTCAAAAACCTTGCACTTTCGTCGGCGAGCGCCGGGCAAATTGG
>NZ_JBGTFY010000004.1:0-2807 GCF_041747015.1 Nostoc sp. | reverse complement strand
GCCTATATAAAAATAAGTAAGTGGCAAGAATAAATCAAACTATTTTACGCAATATAAAATTAATTAAATTGGCTGGTAATAAGCGGCTCCATCTCTGACTACAAACCCTCAATTATTCACACCCACCTACTTATTACTAGAAACAATAGAAAAAGTTCCCTACTCTCTTTTCTATTGCATCAATGGCATTATTCAAAAAATGCATAAATACTTGGTTTAGTTCAATTTAACTGTGCCTTTAATATTTTTACCTTCTGCACTCAACCATTCTGATTCTTCTATTTCAACGTAATTCTGCGCCCACTGATCAAATATTTTTACGCTTTTTATCGAAGTTTACTCCCATCACCACACGTCGGCTCGTTGAGTAAGAAGGAACACCATGTTTTTCAATTCCAAATGCTTGAATCAATGCCTGACTATACCGTTCGACAAAATCTCCTCATGCATAATACCCGACGTATCCATTCATAGTGCCCATTACTACAAACAATAATACCAAGCACAGTCTATGTCTTCGACCATCTTTCGTTCTAAAATCTTCCACAAGTCGCAGATGTTCAATCAAATTTGCACCCATAAGATTTTATCCCCTCAACACTTGTTGTTTTAGGGAGTGAAACAGCCCTACTTAAAAAAGGGGGCTTTAGACGTTGTTTCTTCATAGAATCTTCACAATAAAAGTGGTCACAACCCTCATACCTAAGATGGTATGCTCTGGTAAGTAGATGCACCCTGATGATCTGGAGAGCGACTTAAGTAGCTCTCCTTCTTTGCTTTTGTCTTTCGTCATAAGAAAGGTAAAAATAATGATGCCAATCGCCAACTAGTGCATTATTATTACCATCAGCAAATAAACTCACAACAAAAGCAACTGCGAACTGGGGAGCAGGGAGAGAATAATAACTCTTAACTCAGCACTTTTCCAAAGCACGTACCGACCCATCCAACCTGATAGTTGTAAGGAATAATCATGGCAGATTGGCAAAAAATAACAGGTGGCATCACAGCACCAAGGGGGTATCAGGCGGCAGGAATTACCGCCGGGCTGAAACCTTCGGGGTTGCCAGATTTAGCTTTGATCTTTTCAGATGTAGAAGCGATAGCAGCTGGTGTATTCACCACCAGCCAGGTTAAAGCTGCCTGCGTAGACTATTGTCGCCAACGCCTGCAAACCAAACATAGCGCTCGTGCTATCCTCTGCAACGCTGGACAAGCAAACGCCGCTACAGGGAATCAAGGCTGGGTTGATGCCCTAGAATCTGCTATGGCAATAGCCCAAGCACTGAACATCTCATCTGAATCTGTGTTATTGGCTTCTACCGGCGTAATTGGTCAAAGAATTAAGATGGATGCTTTGCGAAGCGGAATTCCCCATCTAGTAGCAGCACTATCAGAAACAGGCTCAGATGCCGCCGCCGGAGCGATTATCACCACAGATTTAGTAACAAAATCTATTGCTCTAGAGACAACTATAGGCGACCGCCCCGTGCGGATTGGCGGCATTGCCAAGGGTTCCGGCATGATTCACCCCAATATGGCAACCATGCTGGCATTTATTACCTGTGATGCTGCGGTTTCGTCTCACCTTTGGCAGCAGATGTTAGCAAGGGCAGCTGATAGAAGTTTTAATTCCATCACCGTAGATGGTGATACCAGCACCAACGACAGCTTAATCGCCCTAGCAAATGGTCAATCTCGCACCCCAGCAATTACAGAATTGGGCGCAGAAGCAGAGAAATTAGAGGCCATGTTAACAGCAGTTTGCCAACATTTAGCCAAAGCGATCGCTCGTGATGGCGAAGGTGCAACATGCCTAATTGAAGTGGAAGTGACTGGCGCTCATGATGAAGTCTCAGCCCAACAAATAGCCAAAACCATCGCTGGCTCATCCTTAGTTAAATCTGCAATCTTTGGACGTGATCCCAACTGGGGACGCATCGCCGCCGCCGCCGGACGTGCAGGTGTACCATTTGAGCAAGAAAACCTCCAAATTAAACTAGGAGATTTCTTAATGTTGGAAAATGGGCAACCCTTAACCTTTGACCGTGCCGCAGCAAGTGCTTATTTAAAACAAGTAGCAGGCGGTGCTTATCTCCAAAACGATACAGTCTTAATTTCCGCTAGTGTTGGCAATGGTCATGGTTCAGGTAAAGCTTGGGGTTGTGATTTGAGTTATGACTATGTGAGGATTAATGCAGAATATACGACTTAAAGATTAGACTTGCCGGATTTGAATATAAAATTGAAATTTGTAAAGAAATATTACATAGGGATTTTTTTTAGTGATGAATTGCGTCTAGAGACGCAATTCATCCAGTTTTATCAACCAGGAGGCCAGTCTAACTGCCGTCCTCCCAAGATATGTACGTGTAGGTGATGAACCGTTTGACCACCGTCATCACCAATATTGATCACAATTCGATAACCGTTTTTCAGTCCAGCAACTTCTGCAACACGTTTGGCCGTTAACAAAAGATGCCCCAACAGAGCATGATCCTGAGATTCAGCATCAGCTAGTGTGGGAATGGCTTTTTTGGGAATAACGAGGATGTGAACGGGCGCTTGGGGGTGGATGTCTTTGAATGCCAGCGCCAAATCATCTTCATAAACAATATCAGCGGGAATTTCCCGACTAATGATTTTGCTGAAAATCGTTTCTGTAGTTTTACTCATGCTAATCTACCTACTCATCTGCTAAAGATTTTAAAGGTTTCTTATACATATAAGTGCCTTACGACATCCTCACAAAGTATTCCAGATGATTACTGATCTCAAAAATCACATCGGTAAAGGAAGCTAGAGAA
>NZ_JBGTFY010000003.1:0-3040 GCF_041747015.1 Nostoc sp. | reverse complement strand
AAGTGTTGAACCTCTCTGATGACTCTATAAATTATCTTGGTCGAGCCATTGTTTTGTAACTTGATTGGTCTTTTAATGAGGGGTGGTTTATATATTGACATAACTCAAAATAGTTGTAGTTGTTCTAAAATTGCTTTGCAGCTTTCTTTCTTGAATTAGCTATAAACCTTAAGCGATGGCGCTTTTCGTTTGAGATTGCCCTTACCATCGTCACCGTTAGTTTCTATCGTCGGTTGCTGAGAACATTCGGATTTTGAGACTGTCCAATCCCAATGATTAATTTGGGATTTTTGACGATGCTCTACTAAGACAATCTTGTTTTTGTACTTGGAGTCTTTACCGCTTATTAAGTAAGCGTCACCCAACGCATAAAAACCAGTCGAAATATAATGTCGTTTATTGAGAAACATTAACGCATCCCAGGCTGATTGATGCTGCTGAAGTTTGCTCATCTTGCTACCTCTAAGTTGTGATAAAATGTTTTTGATTGAATCGATTTTTCTGAAGCTAACCACAATAGTCGAAACTAGCGGTTAGCTTCAGTTTTTAGCGACATAATCAGGCAGCAACTTTCTGCTTAATAGGCTCAGACAGTCTTGATGCACTTTCACTTGTGCGTTTGTTAATTGAAATAGGCGGGTTAACTTTTCCGATTTGATTAATTAATGGTTGAAATGAACTCTCTTATTTACAAGTAAAAATGCTCGAAAATTTGATTGAGTTTATCTTGTTCTGACTGTGGCAAGGAAAGAAAATCAAACTCTGATGAATCAAGAACCTGATCTAAACTTGTAGACTCATCAACAAGGTTAGCGATTAAACAAGCTTTATCATCATATTCCCAGCCATTAGCCAAAAGCCACGGCAAAATACCCTCTGATTGCAGTAGTTTTTCTAGGTCGAACAAGTCAGAAAATGATTGCAGATTTTCGACACTGGGGTGAACAATTGTTGTAGTCATGAGTATTATTTGTAGAATAGTTGGAATAACAGCATAGTTAGCTGTAGATAAGACTTGAGTAATTTCTCACAGTTACTTAAGCCCTATTTACAGCTGACTAAAGCACCATTTTTGATGCTGCGTTGACACAAGCTTTAGCCTGTTTACTGATTTCTCGCCAGTTCGTCTCTTCGTTATAGGATGCCATGATTAGTTCACTATCTACCCACACACGACAAAACAGCACACTCTCGTCTTTTCCTGGCTGCGGTTGTAGAGTAACAGGTGAATAAAGTTGTTCTGGAGTCAGGCTAGCAAATGCTGTTAATAAACATTTGGAGAAGTTTGTATCAGCCCCAGATTCTAAGATGTATGTTCTGTCAGCCTGAATTGTAGTTAGTAGTTTGCTCGTTTCTTTGTTGCGGCGTTCTGTGTTCTCAAAACGTAACTCTTTGAGATATCCAGTTAAAGCAGTTCCAGCAACAGCACTTGGTTCACTGTTGTTCAACGTGTACCATAAAAAACCGTTATGGCGATTGCAGTATATTTTGCAACCCCCCGCTTCATTGTGTAGCCCCAATTTCGGTTTATTGATTGAGGCGATCAACTGCTTAAGCAATTCTTCTTGACGCATCAAAGAGGCAACTAAGTCTGATGTTTCTTGATAGTTCATTTGTTTGTACCAAAAGTATTTTCATACAGCTTGGGCGTAGCCTTTGCTTCTATTGTTTGAATAGTAAAATCCCTAATAAAATAGCGCTCTTGCTGTTACAAAAGCGCTTAATACTTTTCGTTATTTTTACAATCAAGTTATCCGTGTGAAACAAATCTTGCTAACAACTCTTCACGGGATAAACTAGACAATTCCAGTAAAAATCTTGCAAAGTCATCTGGTGCTAACTGCAACAAACTATCAACGACTCTCGACAGTTCTTCATCCACAGAATCAAACCGGAATCTCAACAAGTTTTCTACAACTTGGCGGCGTTCAAGTTGTACTCCCTCTTGTACCGCTTGCGCTCTTGCTTCTTGATAAGCTTCTGTTAAATTCATAATTAACTCCTGGTCATCTTCGGTTAAATCTGTTTGTGTCATTACACTGATACGCCATCTGTAAACTATGTCTAAAACATTTTGGCGTACTCGGTTGGATGAAGGAAGCGCGATGAGTTCACTTACTGCTTGTTTTTGAATTACTCCCCGTCCCAAAAGCCTTAACCATAGCGTCTCTGAAGTAACTGGTAGTTGGTTAATAGCTACTATTGCAATTCTAAAAATATTAGGCAGAAAGTATATTCCAGTAGACCAGTTTTCTAGCTCTAATTGTGCGCCAAAACCGTTGAGTAAATCTTGCGAAGCTGATGGTACTACAATCCACAAACGAGGTAAATTATTATCATCTAAAGTTTTCCCTTCTGCCGATACCCGACAGTTCAAAATTGAAAAGACATTTAAAAGTTTATGTAGGCAGCTTCGGACTTCTGTTTCACCAATTTGCTCACAATAAACTTCTATTGAACAATCACTTTGAGCAACTTTAGCAAGTAATCCAAGTGAGTGTCTTTCGGTTTGAATTGTCCCTTTCGGAAAAAACAGAACAATTCCCCGCCTTTCTGAACCGATTATTACGCCGCTAATTTCTACGCTACCTACTGGTGAAAGCAAGCCTTCGAGATAATGCTCAACAAACAGACTATAAAATTTTTGGGTCATTCAAAGGACAAATTGCTAAGGATACGTTATACCAATACAAAAATCGCTTTCGTTGACTTTGAAAGTATTAGTTTTAATCAATACTCTCCTAAAGCAGCTTGAAAAACTTGTTCAGCAGTTAAATTTAGCTCTCTTAAAGTAGGTGATTGAATCCGGTCATTCCCTCGAAATTGAGTAACTTGATATTCACCTTCGACTAAAGCGTAAACTGATATTGTCGGTTGTTTAGGATTCCCAATAAACCGTTTTCCACCAAGAGCAGCATAGTCAACAATCCAATATTCTGGAATCCCAATTTCCTCGTACTCACCAAATTTCAGGAAATAATCATCACGCCAATTTGTACTTACAACTTCCACGGCTAATGGAATTGATTCTGCTTGAGTA
>NZ_JBGTFY010000002.1:0-2707 GCF_041747015.1 Nostoc sp. | reverse complement strand
GGCACTGGTCATTTAATTAGTGAAGGGTAATATTGAGACAGTAACGGAGTTTAACCATGCAATGTCCTCACTGCCAAAGTCGACAGGTTGTAAAGAATGGAAAGCATCATCACCAAGATGGTAGCGCAATCCAGAATTACCTGTGTCGAGGATGTCGTAAACGGTTTAGTGAACGCACTGGTACGCCGATGTGCCGCTTGAGAACCCCCTCTAGCATGGTGTCATTGGCAATGAAAATGCGAACCGAGGGGATGGGAATTCGCGCCAGTGGACGGGTATTGGAGAAATCTCATGTCAGTATTATGCGATGGGAACAACGATTGGCAGACCAAGAGAAACAATGGAGTCCGCCAGTGCCAGAAGGTAGAGTAATTACAGTAGAAGGAGATGAGGTTTACACTCGCGTTGGCGAGAACCTTCCCCCCCAGTGAGTCCGAGGGGTGGACTGTGATTTTTCTGGAGCGGGACAGTCGCTACTGGAGTGTCGCTAAAGCAGGACTCAAGACAATTGAGTTATTTGCTCAAGCGACTCAGTTAGCTTGGCAGTGGGCTGCACCGAGTGCCTTTATCCGCTGGTTTACTGACGGTGAACGGCGTTACGCTCAACAACTCTGGAAACTTGCCAGTATTTACCTGAAAAGTTCTGAAGTGACCCGCGAGTATGGACATTGCAAAGTTTGGCGGGAGGGTTTAGAGGTGGCTATCAAAATCAAAGGGTCACAAGGCAATCGGCGAGTAGAATGGGTCAAGCCGGAGCATCCTTATACGTCTATCAGTCCGGCTTGTGAAGTCCATGCCAATCATACTGAAGCCAACAATAGTGCGTTGAGGCGACGGTGTAGTGCGTATCGTCGGAGGCAAAACTTGTATGCCAAGACAGTTGAGGGACTGCAAAGAGCAGTAACGGTTCAAAGGTTGGTACACAATTGGGTTCGACCTCATTGGAGTTTAGACAAAAACATGACTCCAACAATGCTGCTTGGGCTGTATCACCGCCCGATTTCAATACTTGAGTTTCTGTCATCGCGGGGTTTTGAGAGCCTCACGAATTAGAGTACCAGTGCCCTATAATCTTCGAGAAGAAACTAAGCGCTTAAGAGGAGAGATGGTTGAACTGCGTCGGGCAAATGAAGCATTAACTGGAAAGCTTTATCAAGTTCAAAGTTCTCAGGATTTAGCCGAACGATTAAAGACAGAAAATGAATTACTGAAACAGCAATTAGATAGCTTGTGCCGCCAAGCTGAAATATCTAACGATTCATTTGCACCTCTTGATTTAAAAGATTCTAAAGTATCTTCTTTGGACAAAAAACGAATAGAGCGGTCAGATGTTAATGACAAAATTAAATCAGAGCTTGATTCTCTGGGAATTAAACTTAATACAACTCTGAGCAAGACAATTAAATCAACATCTGGTGAATTTGTTTTAAGTGCTATTCAAGCTTTAAAAGAGGCTATGTCTAGTGGTAATATTGAAAGACCAGGAGGTTGGCTTAATAGGGCAATAAAAGATGGTTGGAAGCCTAACGAAAAATATATTAGAAAAGATGAGTGGGCAAGCTTTAACGAATGGTTCAACTTAGCCAGAAAACAAGGATTGATTGTGGCAAGTATGAAGGGTGATGATGATAAGCTTTATGTCTTCACACCTGACGGCACACGATTACCCTTTGAACATATGTTAGCTGAACATCCTTTAAAGAAACTTAAATCTTAAGCAACTACGACGGTCTTTTAACCTACTTCTACGTTATCAATATTATTAAAAAGATCAAGTTGCTTGCTATTTGCTTGCTTTTCAGCAGACTTAAGAACTTCAAGACTTAAAGGAATATCAAGGGTTTTACCTTGCTCTAGAATTTCTTTAATAGTAATAATCTGAATGCAGGGATAATTTCTCCCCATAACTTTATGTTGATAGAACCCACAAGTATTTGCTTCCGTTACCATTTCAGAAGTAGGAGTTTTCAATGTGATAAATATAGCCATAGCTGCCTTCTCACGGGTCATTGTGCCATAGAGATCGCGGATATCACGGGAGGAAACCTTGCCTGACTTAACTTGTAAAACAATTTTCCTATGCCCTTGACCTTCTTCCAAAAAGAAAGCAAAGCCATCTATACCCCTGTCTGCTCCTTTTTTCTGGTTAATGGTAGCGCGGTTATTTGAATCAGGGAGAATTCATTCCTCAAAGAAAAAGATTAGAATAATTCAAACGAACGAATTTAATATCAAAGATGGCAGCAAACTTAATTCAATCATTGCAGGAGATAAGAGATTTTCGAGCATCCCAAGGCAAGCGTTATCCACTATGGTTAATTTTGCTTTTAGTGATTATGGGAACGATAAGTGGATGTAAAGGATATCAAGCACTGGAAGACTTTGGGGTGAGACATTACGAGGCAGTGAATGAGAAACTAGGGCTAACGGTAACTCGCCTGCCATCAGACACTACCTTTCGTCGCATTTTACATAAGCTTGATTTTCAAGCGTTAGCAGATCAATTTGAGCAATGGGTTAGCCAGACTATTAGTATTCAGCCTCAAGGGTGGGTAGCGATTGATGGTAAGAGTATTAAAGGAACTGTCACTGAAGCAGGAACAGCTTATCAAAACTTTGTGGCGTTAGTTTCAGTTTATTGTAGTCAACAAGGGGTAGTGCTTGCTACCCAACAGTTTGAATCAAAACATCATAGTGAATTGAAAGT
>NZ_JBGTFY010000001.1:0-56413 GCF_041747015.1 Nostoc sp. | reverse complement strand
TGGAAAGCTTTTTAGCTCAATAGCTGCTCTTTTTTAACTTCAGCTTAGTTTTATCTATTTGCTTGACGCAATTCACTTGCTGTCTAATCGCTTTCAAACTATAATATTTTCAAGGTTCGGTGTCCCCTCAGCGTCGCTTTTATTTAGCTTCGCATCAGGCACATATTCAATATAGCGAACCTCCTTTATCTTGTCAACTATTTTTCCAAAATATCTTTTGGAACGCTTTGGTGTCCCTTGAAACTGCCCACAGTGCCGGGTTGTAGGCAACAATGGTTTATGGACTGTGCTGAGTAAGGAAGGGTGAAGCGTGAATTTTCAGTCGGTAATAGGTTTATTGCATGAGTTTTGGGGCGATCGCGGTTGCTTGATTGCCCAACCTTATGACATTGAGAAGGGGGCAGGTACCAAGAATCCCCATACATTTTTAAGAGCGTTGGGGCCGGAACCCTGGGCTGTTGCCTATGTTGAACCATGTCGTCGTCCAACGGATGGACGGTACGGCGAAAACCCCAACCGCTTCCAACACTATTATCAGTATCAAGTCCTAATCAAACCGTCGCCAGATAATATCCAGGAGATTTATCTTGATTCGTTAAGGGTTTTAGATATTCGTCCTGAAGACCACGATATTCGGTTTGTAGAGGATAACTGGGAAGATGCGACGGTGGGAGCTTGGGGTACTGGGTGGGAAGTATGGTTAGATGGGATGGAAGTTACTCAATTTACTTATTTCCAACAGTGTGGGGGAATTGATTGTCGCCCTGTGTCAATTGAGATTACTTATGGGTTAGAGCGATTGGTGATGTACCTCCAGGAAGTGGAGGCAATTACTAGGATTCATAGGACGGACAACATTACTTATGGTGATGTTTACCTCCAGGGTGAGATTGAGCAGTGTACATACAACTTTGAGGCGTCAAATCCTGAGTTGCTACTGACACTATTCAATTTATATGAGCAGGAAGCTACCCAATTGACGGAGCTAGGATTAGTCTTGCCTAGTTTAGATTATGTAATGAAGTGTTCGCACACGTTCAATCTGCTGGATGCTAGAGGTGTGATTTCGGTGACGGAGAGAACTCGCTATATTGCCAGGATTCGGCATTTGGCTAGGAAGGTGGCTCATTTATATGTTGAGCAAAGGGAGAAGTTGGGTTTTCCGTTGCTCAAAGATGCTGTGAGTTTAGAAGCAAGCCCGATATCCTAAATAAATGGTACGGCTACATAAACTAAGTACAGCTTTGCGTAAAATCGTAGCGTTTTTAAACGCAGAGGAACGCAAAGGTACACAGAGTCTTGTCAAAGTTAATTCGCTACGAATTAATGAAACGTTCTACTAAGTCCGCTAGGAACAATTGCATATTTGGTCAGTACAGCACTCTGTGTTCTGTTTCTCTATGTGGTGCTGGCGTTTAAGCTAGGTATATCTTTATGATGTGGCTATTGCTAAAGGCCAGAAATCCCGTTAAGTCTTGAGTCTACAAGATTAAGTTTACAAAGACAAAGCTCGCAGCTCGCCTGTGCGGGCTTTGTTTGTATAAACTTGATGGACTATACTTCACGACAAGGATAAAAATTATTTAGCGTTGCTGAATTAAAGAGATGAAGATATTACCCAGAGGCGCTCCTGGCGCAGATAATAAGAGATTGGAATATTGGATTTTTGAATTTCATAGCCGAATTCAGCAATTCTGATTTTTCTCTATTGCTCCCTTATTTTTAAGTCAGATGCAAATTCGGGTTGTCAGGTGTTTTTACAAAAAATCTTATGATTCAAAGCAGTGGCGTAATTATTTGTCTTGGCTACATTTTCGGGTTGCTGTTTACAGCAGTCCCTGGGGGTGGTGTGTGGATTTTAGCTCTGGGGATAGTGGGAGCAATTATTTTTAGAAGACGCACCATCCTACGACAATTTGCTCAGAAACCGGAAAATGCTGGAAGCAAAACAAAGGCGATGCCTAATAACTGGCAAACTATTCCCCATCCTCGAATATGGCTAGCTGCTGGCTTGGTGGGGTTGTTAGCAGCTCTATATCTTCAATGGAGAATGCCGCAACCGGGTATAAAAGATATTAGTCAGTTCGTCCCGCCTGGAAATAGCAGTAATCAAGAACAACTTGTAATTGTTCGCGGCGAAGTGGCAAGTAATCCCCGCTTAACTCGCAGCCAGCGAGGACAATTTTGGCTGGAAGCGACTCAGTTAGATGAGGTTAAAAATGAAAAAGGTTCAGCAAGTGTACCAAAAGGGGTTACAGGTAAATTATATGTGACAGTGCCTATACTTCAAGCTACTGGGTTATACCCTAGTCAACAAATTGCTGTGACTGGAATTTTGTACAAACCAAAGGCGGCTTCCAATCCTGGTGGTTTCGACTTTCAAAAGTTTCTCAAGCAAGAAGGAACGTTTGCTGGTCTAATTGGGCGACAAGTAAATGTTTTGGATCAGGAACGTAAATGGGGATGGTGGCAAATTCGGGAGCGAATTGTACGATCGCAAGTTCGTTGGTTGGGTGTCCCTGAAGGTCCTCTTGTTAGTGCAATGGTTTTAGGTAGCAAAGCTGTTGATTTACCCTACGATATCCGCGACTTATTTATACAAGCAGGATTAGCTCATGCTTTAGCAGCTTCTGGGTTTCAAACTTCTTTGATTTTGAGTGTGATATTACAGTTAACGAAGCGGACAAAAAAAGGAACGCAATTTACCTTTGGCTTTTTAGCTTTAATCATTTTTCTGAGTTTAACAGGTTTTCAACCTGCGGTACTCAGAGCCGTAATTATGGGTTTTGCGGCATTAGTTGGTTTGCTATTAAAAAGGAAGGTAAAACAGTTCGGATCATTACTATTAGCAGCAACCATATTATTACTATTTAATCCTTTATGGATTTGGGATTTAGGCTTTCAATTAAGTTTTTTAGCAACACTGGGATTAGTCGTAACAGTACCCGCATTAATCAATCGCCTAGCATGGTTGCCACCTGCGATCGCTGCTTTGATTGCTGTTCCCCTAGCTGCTACTATTTGGACTTTACCTGTGCAACTTTTTGTTTTTGGGGTTGTACCATCTTATAGTTTGTTGCTGAATGTGCTTAGTACTCCGTTAATTTCGATTATTAGTATAGGTGGAATCATTAGTGCGATCGCAGCATTAATTTGGACTCAGGCAGGAAGTTTCCTCGCTGGGGTGTTGCATTACCCTACTGATTGGTTAATTAAACTGGTGGAATTTTTTAGCAAGTTGCCAGGAAATTCTGTTGCTGTAGGCAGCATATCTAGTTGGCAGCTTGTGGCGATTTATGTATTGATTATATTGGTTTGGTTAGTCCCTTGGTGGCAGCGACGGTGGTGGTTTGCAAATGTGATTGTGATTGGTTTAGTATTCATCCCTCTTTGGCATTCTACAAATACATTGTTTAGGATAACTGTATTAGAATCTGGTACGGAACCAATTGTAATTGTTCAAGATAGGGGTACTGTAACTGTAATTAATAGTGGCGATGAAGGTACAGGACGTTTCACAATCCTACCATTTTTGCAACAGCAGGGAATAAATCAAATCAATTGGGCGATCGCAACTGATTTCCAAGGCAATGAAAGTAATGCTTGGTTGGAATTACTGCAACGTTTACCGATCAAGAATTTTTATGAATATTCTCCGAAGCTAGAAAATTCCATTGCAACTCAGGCAATTCAACAAGAATTACAAAAGTATCAAGGTTCTTACCAATCGCTGGCAGTTGGTCAAGCTGTGAAAACTGGTTCAATAATGGCACAATTAATCAACGATCAATTACCCATTTTGCAATTGCAAATTTTAGATCAGAATT
The DNA here is from genome assembly GCF_041747015.1 of Nostoc sp. Classification (GTDB taxonomy): domain Bacteria; phylum Cyanobacteriota; class Cyanobacteriia; order Cyanobacteriales; family Nostocaceae; genus Nostoc. The sequence goes on along the minus strand of NZ_JBGTFY010000001.1, from coordinate 52,586 downwards.
GGTTATTAGTAGGTAATATCAAGTCTAAAGAGGTACAGCAACTAGTTAAAAGTGGGAGTTTGCCTCGTCCACAAGTGCTGTGGTGTGCCCCTCAGTCATTAAAAGACTTAGTTATTGCTCTGCAACCAAAAGTAGCGATCGCTTCTTCAGCTAACTTTGATCTAAAAACTTTATCTGAACTAAATCAAAGCCAAACAAAACTATTTTTTACAGGAAGAGATGGGGCTATTCAATGGACGCCCAATGGTCAGTTTGAGACGTTTGTTGAGGCAACAGAAAACAAATCTTCAATCTTATAAATAACTCACAAATAAGTAAATTAAAAAGTCCTTATAAACTAGTGAATGCGAATATTCCATTGCCATACTTAATACTTAAAAATTATCTATAGCGGTTCTCGGTTGAGTGAGGTACTCAAGTTCCCCACCCCCAACCCCCTCCCCGCTCTTCGAGAGGGGGCTATGATGTACCTGATCTGATTAGGAAACGCTTTAGGAAACGCTATAATCAATCTGAGAAACACTATAACTCATTGTTACATTTCTGGTTCTTTTGAATAATTGCAACAAATTGGCTTTAATAAGATTCAAGATATACAGCAATTTAAAAATTAGGCATTGCTGAAAAAGTAGTTTTTTGGATTGAATAAGGGGTAGGGACGCACATCTGTGCGCCTCTACTGGATGGATACTAATCTGTCAATACCGACAAAACAACGAATCTAATTGACACCTATGACTTAGTTTCTTGTGTCTGTGCGTCAATAATTACACTCCAGTCATCGTTTTTCACAGCAGCTTCAAGTTGACGCTGACGTTCGGCTTCACTTGCATCAATTATTTCTAACTCTTTAGAAAGGGTTGTGTCAGCCATTGCTTTCCGCAGTTTTAGCTTTTTCTCTTCGTAAGCTTGACGTTCCACCTCTGACATTATCGCTTTCGCAGCTTCGCCTACCGTGCTAGCCCACATTCCGCAATCGGTTGCATTACCAAGTGGCGTATTTTCGAGTTCTGCTATCCACGCATCTCGCAAATCTTCCATTTCTTGACGTTTGGGGAACTTGAATGCTTGCACACGCACAAAAGTACACTTTCGCTCACCATTTTGGCGAAAATGACCGTTTAGGGAAAGCAACACATTTCGAGAATAGCCAACATACTGTGTGCAACGTTCTGCGTCCAGTATTGCGTAAACTCCTGCAATTTTAGCGTTCTGAGGAGACGTACACCAACCATTAAGGTCAACGATTTCAGTACCATTGTTTGCCAGTTCAGGAGTTATACTCACCTCAATGGCAGCGTGTTCGTCGTCAGAACTGTACAAAAAGTCATGTAGTCCACGGTGGTTTATGGGGACATTTTGATGTTCAATTGGCGGGTTGTGCTGAGTTTCCATCGCAGTTTATCTCCAAGCTATTAATTAACGATGCCAATGGCAAGCGCGAAGCGCAAATATATGCCTTTAGAATATTGAAGCTTAAATTTACTCACATCTCTAAATCCTTTCTAACTTAGCAAAAACAACTATTAGACTTCGTATGAATCAACTAACGCCTAAAAATTGTCTATTCATCAAACAGCGACTAACACCTTATTTATTTTTACTACCCGCCTTAGTTCTTTTGGGGTTAACTGTCTTTTGGCCTGCACTGCAAGCGTTTTACCTCAGCTTTACTAGCTATGAAGATATTGCCCAGTCGCCACAATGGATAGGTTTCGCCAACTTTCTTAAGCTTTGGAAGGATGCAGTTTTTTGGAAAACCTTAGAAAACACTTTTCTATATCTTGTGGGTGTAGTACCAATTTTAGTAATTGCTCCTTTAGTGCTGGCAATTTTGGTAAATCAAAAACTGCGAGGGATGAATTGGTTTAGAGCAGCGTACTACACTCCAGTGGTAATTTCAATGGTGGTTGCGGGAATAGCTTGGAAATGGCTCTATGCAGAAAATGGATTACTCAATCAGTTCTTTAAAACTTTGGGTATTTTTCCAGAAGGTATTCCTTGGCTAACTAGCCCAGAAAAAATTTTTGGTATTGTACCAATTTCGCTTGCCAGCGTCATAGCTGTAACTGTGTGGAAGGGACTAGGCTACTACATGGTGATTTATTTAGCAGGGTTGCAATCAATTCCCGCTGATGTGTACGAAGCCGCAGCCATCGATGGCTCTGATGGTATCAGCAAACATTGGGATATTACCATACCTTTAATGAAGCCATATTTAGCATTAGTCGCGGTGATTTCGGCTATTTCCGCAACTAAAGTGTTTGAAGAAGTATACATTATGACCCAAGGAGGCCCACTCAATAGCTCGAAAACGATTGTTTATTATCTATATGAGCAAGCTTTCAATAATTTGGAAATTAGCTACGCTTGTACGATTGGGCTAGTGCTATTTTTGATAATTTTAGGGTTATCGATTTTGCGATTAGTTATTAATCAGCAGGAAGGCGATAATATCACAATCTGATATTGATTTAATTGGCGTTGCATAATAAGGTACGAATTTAGGTGTAGATTTAGCATTTTACGATTGCTTGCATGAAAGCAACAGCAGTGAAAGCTACTTGAGTCTTAATTAGCTAGTGGTGAAAGAAGAAACAGATGGTAATTTAAAAGATAAGCTTTTTACTAGAATCCCCTGAACCGTTTTAATAAGCAAAATGGCATTTGACTTACTCAAAATCGTGTTTGACTTACTCATTTCGGTGTTTTCTGCAAGCAAAATGACATTTGACTTACTAAATTTGCTTGTTTGCTAATTTATTGCTGAATCAAAAGACCTCTCTGCACGTCTTGCACCAAACAATTAAAATCGCGGGAAAGCAAAGCCTGCACTTCGAGAAGCTCAGTGAACACCTCCACAGGCTACCAAACCCTTAATTTTCCAAAGTCCGCGCAGGCAAACTTCGTTAGCCGTGACTTCCAATTGTTAGGTTTTCTGATGCTCACGTTAAAATCTATATTAGACGATCGCCTAGTTGTCTCAGAAGAAAAAAGCACAGTGGCTTCATCTTGCCTAATTGCGATACCTACGGTGGGCTGCGCCTACGCAACTTGATAGTTAAAGATAAAAGTATATGTAATTCCTCGCAGAACTGGTAGAATCACCATATTCTTGATAAAGAATGTGAGGTTTTTGGGTGTTTGCAACTAGATATATGTACTCATCCAGTATGATAAACAGTATATAACTGTATTCACATCAACTAACTGTAGATTTAGTGGAGGAAAGGGAATGAATTTGTGGCAACGTTCACTTAAAAGGTTACAAGCGATGCCTCCAGCGGGCTACGCCTACGCTGAACATAGAACCAATGGGTTCAGACTAAATTCGCTCAAAGGCTTTGCATCGCTCTTTTTGGCAAGTACTGTTTTGAGTGTAGCGCTTGCCGCCTGCTCTGGTGGAAATGAAAGTAATTCTTCCACAGAAAACCCTACAGCTAGTACTGTGGCAGCAACCAAGGATAATGTTGAACTAACCCTTGTGTCGTTTGCAGTTACCAAAGCAGCTCACGAAGCGATCATTCCCAAGTTTGTTGAACAGTGGAAAAAAGATCATAACCAAACTGTCACCTTCAAGCAAAGCTATGGTGGCTCTGGTTCCCAAACTCGCGCTGTTATCGATGGTTTGGAAGCAGATATTGTCCATTTGGCATTAGCTGGAGACACTACAAAAATTGAGAAGGCTGGATTGATTGAGCCAGGATGGGAGAAAGAAGTTCCTAATAATGGTATTGTCTCCAAATCTGTGGCAGCATTAGTCACACGTCCAGGAAATCCCAAAAACATCAAGACTTGGGAAGATTTATCTAAAGACGGTATAAAACTAATTACAGCTGATCCTAAAACATCAGGAGTTGCTCGCTGGAATTTCTTAGCTCTTTGGAATTCAGTGATTAAAACCGGTGGAGATGATGCTAAAGCGACTGAGTTTGTTACCAAAGTCTACAATAATGTACCATTACTGACTAAAGATGCCCGTGAGGCTACTGATGCATTTTTCAAGCAGGGTCAAGGTGATGTCCTGATTAACTATGAAAATGAGATTATTTTAGCAGAACAAAAGGGTCAAAAGTTAACTGCGATCGTCCCTGATGTGAATATCTCCATCGACAATCCCATCGCCGTGGTAGATAAAAACGTTGATAAGCACGGCAACCGGGAAGTTGCTGAAGGTTTTGTCAAATATCTATATACTCCAGAGGCACAACAAGAGTTTGCCAAATTGGGATTCCGAACTGCGGAGCAGACTTTAACCCTAACTAAGGAAGTTGCAGATAAATTTCCCAAGGTGAAAACTCTAGGTACTGTTGCAGAATTTGGTGGTTGGGATGGAATCAATAAAAAGTTCTTCGCAGATGGAGCAATTTTTGACCAGATTCAAGCCAAGAAAAAGTAATTCGTAATTCGTAATTGAAGGACAGAGCAACTAATTTAATTACAAATTACGAATACTGATGAAAAACTTCTTGTAAATATTTTTGACTATGACTGTATCTCCTTCTGTGGAAGTTGAAGGCAAAACGCCATTCTGGAAAACATTGCAGCGAGTTCCTTGGACTTGGCGAATCACCATTGCATACCTGACGGTGATGTTATTTATCCCGATAATTGCCATGTTCCTAAAAGCGAGTACGGAAACTCCGGCAAGATTTTGGGCGATCGCAACCAGTGATATCGCATTAGCAACATATAATGTCACCTTTGTCACGGCAATATTTGCTGCCTTACTCAATGGTGTTTTTGGTACTTTGATTGCCTGGGTTTTGGTTCGCTACGACTTTCCCTTAAAACGCTTGATTGATGCCACAGTAGATTTACCCTTTGCACTGCCAACATCGGTAGCAGGGCTAACTCTGGCAACAGTTTACAGCGATAATGGCTGGATAGGTTCACTACTAGCACCACTGGGAATTAAGGTATCTTTCACCCGCACCGGAGTAGCGGTAGCAATGATATTTATCTCGCTACCTTTTATTGTGAGAACTGTGCAACCCGTACTTCAGGAAATGGAACGTGAAATTGAAGAAGCCTCTTGGTGTCTAGGTGCTTCTCAATGGCAAACTTTCTGGAAAGTGATTTTGCCGCCTTTATTTCCGACAATTCTAACTGGTGTTGCCTTGGGTTTCTCCCGTGCAGTTGGAGAGTATGGTTCGACTGTAATTATCTCTTCCAATACACCATTCCAAGATTTGATCGCACCTGTGCTGATTTTCCAGCGATTAGAGCAGTATGACTATTCTGGTGCAACAGTAATTGGCATAGTTTTACTATTAATTTCATTAGTAATGCTATTGGCAATTAATTTCTTACAAGCATGGGCAAGGCGATATGACAGTAGATAAGCCAAGTTTTCATTCATCTGCATCGGATACAGATACAGCCAAGCCTGTTACAGAGCAGAAGAGTTGGGTGCCAATAGTTTTAATTAGTATAGCGATCGCTTATTTGGCTCTGGTTCAATACATCCCGTCAATTAACGTTTTTGTCCAAGCCTTCAGCAAGGGATTTGCGCCATTTCTGTCAAACCTAACTCGACCAGCTTTTCTCCATGCAGCTTGGCTGACACTGATGCTAGCTTTGATTGCTCTACCTGTAAATACTGTATTTGGATTGTGTGCAGCTTGGGCGATCGCTCGTCATAAATTTCCTGGACGCGCCATAGTTTTGAGCATTATTGACTTGCCCTTTTCAATCTCGCCCGTAGTCGCAGGATTGATGATTGTGCTACTTTACGGACGCAATGGGTGGTTTGGCCCTTGGCTCCAAGCTCATGATATCAAGATTATCTTTGCCTTTCCGGGTATGGTACTTGCTACAGCCTTCGTAAGTATGCCCTTTGTGGCGCGGGAAGTGATTCCTGTTTTAGAAGAATTTGGTAAAGAACAAGAAGAAGCTGCTAGAACTTTAGGTGCGAAAGATTGGCAAATATTTTGGCGCGTCACCTTGCCCAGTATCCGCTGGGGCTTACTCTACGGCTTAATTTTGACCAATGCCAGAGCAATGGGTGAATTCGGGGCAGTTTCGGTAGTATCTGGCAACATTGCTGACCAAACTCAGAGCCTACCACTGTTTGTAGAAGAGGCTTACAAACAATATGAAACCGAAGCTGCCTTCTCTGCGGCTGTACTGTTGGCGCTGCTAGCAGTAGTAACCTTGGTATTAAAGGAGATCCTGGAACGAAAAACCCGCATTAAAGATATTGATTGAAGAATTCAGAAGTCAGAATTCAGAATCAATCAAGCGGTTAGAACAGTTATCCTTTAAACTAGGATACAAGCAAATTATGGGACATGGTACGATCTACCTACTACCTATCAGGAAATTACCGTTAGGGTTAAGGTTAGTTACGTACCAATTCCGATCAGGGATTGAAATAATTCAGATATGGCTAGTGACAATACACTTACCAATAAACGGATTCGCCTCAGAATTCCTAAGGATTATCACCAGGAACCTGTAATTTCTCGCCTGGTGTCTGACTATGGACTGACTGTAAATATCACGGCAGCAATTTTGGGAGCAAATGCGATCGGTGATGGTTGGTTTGACCTTGAACTACAAGGAACAGACGCACAAATTCAAAGTGGGTTAACTTATCTCCACGACTTGGAGTTGCAAGTCTGGGACGACACTAAAGCAAGTGATTGGTAAGTAGCTCAATACACAGGGGGCGCACAGCTAGTTGTAAGCCCCCTACCAAAGATTTGTACAAAAAATAGTGTAAGCTCAAGTTCTCGGTTAAACTAGGGCTTTTAAAAAGCCTCCACCATACTCCTCTTTGCAATTTCTTGTAGGTTATTTACAAAAGGATATACCAAATCCCATTATTATTTTCTCTTAAAATATTGTATCTTTGCTCAATAAATTCCAGCATTTTTGGGAAATTTTCTTTGATGGTAGCTTGCTGAATATAATCAATAAAGATATAAACAGGCTTTGATGAATCTAACTGCTCTAGAAGTTTTGGCCATTGTTCAGGTAGAAAATATTCAAGCGCCCAACCACGTAGTGATGTTGCCTGAGTACGACCAGAAAAGTAGTAAATAGATGGATCGCCAGCTACATAAATCTCACCAGAAAGACTTCCTGGTTGGGAGATAAAGTCAGCCTCTGAATGAAGGGATGGATATTTTTCTCTAAATAAAGTTTGATATTTCAATCGTGTATCTTCAGTTAAAGCAAAACTGTTATTAACCAGAAAAACACTCTTTTTTGTAAGAGTGTAAGATAAAGGTAAGAAAAATAAAAAAATGAGCAGAATTGTAGTAAATGGGGAAGTCAATTTTTTTAAAGACTCCCATAATACATCTAATCCTTTAGTTGCTAAAATACCTATAGGTACAAACAATAGTAAATAATGGTACTCCCACAATGCCCCACGTTGTAGAACAATAACACCCGAACCAAAAATACACCAAACAACAAGTAGTAAAGTCAATATATTCTTAGACTTACGCAATGATGCATCTACTGCAACAGTAGTTGCTAAAACTAGAGGATAAAAACCATATAAAAACCATTTTATTCCTGAAAAAAACCTACTTAGATCAAAGGGAAAATTAGCAACAATCCGAGGTGGATATAAAAAGAATGTCTCATACAAAATTGATAAACTATTAAACCAGGCAAAGTAACTAACAACAAATATAATCGGAAATATAATCCCTATAAAAATTGCGAGACAGATTTCTACAAAGGCTTTTTTAATTTTCTGCCGTTTTATTAGTAGAGAATATATTAAAAGAGTTAGCCAAAACGAAAGTAATATTAACAAAAATATAAATTTAAATATGAGGACAATTCCACCAACAAAGCCTGACAGTACAAGTAGGAAAAATCTTTGCTTCCCTTCATATTTAAAAGATTGATAAGTCAGCCAAAGACAAATGAATAAAGGAAAACCAACCAGTGCCTCCACTTGAGTAAGATGCCAAGCCCCTGAAACCGTATAGTAAACGCCAACCGTTAACAAAGGTACTAGACTTGCGATTATCTGATGCCGAAAATAACTTTTGAGACTCAGCAACAATATTATAGAAAAAAACACCATGTAAATAAGTTCAAAAACATGGATACCAATCTCATTAAAACCAAACAAAGTTCCTGCCAAAAAATAAAAATAAAAAATCCCCGGTTGCTTTATATCCCAAAAATCACGATAGAGTATCTTTCCTTGTTGCATCTCCAAAGCACCTAGCCTAAAAAATGCTTGATCTCCATCAAATGGAAAAGGCAAATGTATAAGACCTATCACGACAATCACAATTAAAACTAGAAAATCAATTCTATTTAATTTAGGAATACTAATCATGAAATTTTATAGATTATAAAATTTACGCACTGTACAAATGACTCATCTTGTGTGTTAACGTGAATAGGTTGTTTCAGGTTTTTACAAACCATCCTTTGTTAATTGCGTAGGCGTAGCCCGACCCAGGCATCGCAAAAAGGTAATTGAAAAATCCAGATAAAAGCCTTGAAAAGCATATCTGTCATTTAGGCTTTTCTGTTAATGCGTAAGTCCTAATCTAAACTCAAGCGGCCATCCTAACACTGATTAATATTCTACCAGAGTATAGAGAAACGCGATTGTGTAAGATGAGTGCGATTCGTTGGCTAGAAATCTTACCCAGCATGGGTTATTAAGGATTAGCCCCAGGGTTATGAACCTTGTACAACTACCTTATGTAGCGATATATTCTGATGTAATTATGCTTGGGAGTTTGCAATTATCTCACCTATCAAGACACTAGACGCTTCTTAATAAGCGATAGAAATTAGTTTTTCAAAATCTTGGCAATCAAAATTTTGTTGTTTTTGAGAATATTTACCACATAGATCATAGTATACTTTATTTCCTTGGATAGTGAAGAAATATCCTTCTATTTCAGATTGCTGTTGCTTAAGTTTAAAAACTACTTTGTTAGTTGTATATTTACCATATTTGCTAGTCAGGTAAGCAAAAGTATCAAAATTTCCGTTTTGAGCTTTTTCAAATTTTAGTAAATCATCATTATTATTATTTTTTTGTAAAATTAATACCTTTATGTCTGTAAGAGTTTTGAGATGATTAATTTCAAACTTATCATCTCTTCTAGTGAAAGCAATAATCTCATTATAATTATATAAAATCCCCATATCGCAACCAGCTTTTGTTAGATACCTTTGAATCTGGTTATAATGATTTTTTAAATTCACATCTTCTCGTTTTACTTCCACAATTATTAGAGGAGACTGATGTGGCTTAAAATTATCATTTTTTTGCTTTTTATATATTTCTACATCATGATGATTCGCCTCAACTTTAACATTAATGATATCTGGAAATAACTCAGTTTCTTTAATAAGAAAATGAATAAATATTTGTCTAACTAACTCCTCTGGTCTTGCATTAATTGGAATTTGTATTCCCCTAATCAAACATTTTATATATTCTTGATAATCTTTTTGATATTTGATGAGTTTTGTGTCTATTTCTTGTTGTAAATCAGTCATATATCTTTTGATAGCAACTAATGGTGGATAAAATAGCTTTAGGGACACAATTAGATTGCGGCCTCAACTGTATATTAAATGTGCAATTTAAATTGTCTATTTTTCGCCAAAAAAGCCTAGTATTTTAGTAACTAGTTCTTTCCAATGGATTTCAGCTTTACTTTTTAAGAATGTATTTAAGTTTGTATCTTTTTCTAGTTCTCGCTTAAATATCAGACATACATTATCGACAAATGTTTCTCCCCTCTTTCTCTCCTTACCTTTTTCATCAAACAGAGCCTTCCAAAAAGCCGAATCTTCGTTTCGAGGTAATAGTTTTCTCGTGATTTCTTCTTCAACTTCTTTGCCTACTTCGTATATAAAATCGTCATATAATCCGTAAAACTTTTTAACTAATTCAGGCATTAGTATCTTTAAAGGTTCATTCGCAGATATAAGCTCATTAAGGATATTTTCTAATTCCTGTTTTACTTCTTTGGTAAATCTTTTCAGCATTTTATCTTCATCTATTCCCCCAGCAACAACCCTCGCATCGTAATATATATCTATATCTCTTGGTTGATAGTAACCGAAATTTCTATGGATAGCGTGTTTAGTGTTCCATGCTGGATAAACCCTGCGATAGTATTTATTAATATATTCATCAATAAAATCTTCATAAACAAAACCAGGCACTCTTTTACTCAAATCCCGTAAATCCTTTATCTTCTGAATGGCATTTTGAATTGCCTTGATTTCTGATTCCTTTAAATCATCAATATTTTTGATTTTTGCAGAGCTTTGTTTGATAGCCTTGATTTCATCTAATAAAATATTTCGCCTACGTTCTACTACACCTGCTATAGCTTCGATAAATTCATTTTTATCTGCCTGTACATCTTCTTCATCATAGTTTTCATTTAGCTTAACTATATCCTCACGATAGTATCTTAAGGAATCATAGAATAAGATATTTTTTTGGAAAAAATCTAAGTTCAACTTTTTAAATGTAGCTTGAACTTCGTCTTGTCTGATTCTAATTCCTAAATCTCTATCTTCATCAGAGCCATGCACTTTTTCAGGCTCATTTTTGCGAGGTAATACCAAGGTTACAAATCTATGATGAAAGTCTTTGGATTTAGATGTAAGATGATAAATTATTAGTTTTCTAATATTAGCTTCAGGAGCATCAGTAAAGGGAGTTACAAAGATACAGATGGTATCTTGACTATCAACATATTTCTGCAAGTCTTTACGAATTGGATTCTCATCAAGTCCTTTGGTATCAATAACTGAATCGAATTGAGACAAGTTGGAACCAGATAAAATATCATCGCTTAGATAAAGATATATTTTCTTTGGAATAGCAAATTTCTTTAACTGAACATTATTGATAGCAGCAAAGGTGTTTTTTATCCATTCTTGCTCATTATTCTGGTTGTCAAACTCAATTTTAGTAGTAGTTCTAGCTTCGATATTTGCATTATTCAATGCAGTCTTTTTCAAAAAGTCTACTCCTGATTCATTAAGTAATTCTTTCGCTGGATCAGTTATTAAAATGTCCTTCTTTTCACCAGCGTAGACTGTTTTAGCAGTCTTTTTAAGTTCTGTAATGTTCCTAATAACTCTCTCAATTTCTTCGGAAATAATTATTTTCTCCTCTGACTGGCTATTATCTCTATTAGCAATAGAATCGCAGAATTCAAAAATAAGATTTTCCATCTCATCAACCGTATAAGGCTCTATCTCTATGTAAGTTTTTTCAGATGCCTTAATAATTACTTCACATATAGTAGTTTTGCCTGAACCCGTTGAGAGTAGCTCTTTAGTTTCGATTACATTTTTAGTTTTGCCATTAATTGTCTTAGAAACCTTGAAATCGCTTATTAAGTTAAAAAGATGACAGATTGCTGTAGTTTTTCCTTTGCCAATAGTACCTATAAAAACAATTTTATATTTATCTATACTAAGAATTTTCTCGATTTCTTCTAATCTTTCTAGCTTTGATTTCAGGTTATTAATGCCTGAAGCACCTGATAGTTTTTTGATTTCACGTCTTAAATTTTGCTTCAATGATGTAATTTCTTCTTGCGGCAGTGTCGTCAACATACTGTTTTCCCTGTTCCAATGCTACTTACTTGATACTTGCAGTATGCCCACTATGATCTAAAATCTAACAAAATTCTTACAACATCCCTTAACTTGACTTCGGGAACCCTTTAATCACAATTAATTTAGCGTTAAATTACTTTACATAAATCGCAATGGAGAATTAATCTGATGTATCAGAGTAAATCTGTAGAACCCGCTTCTGTGCACAGCCGAATTCTCATGCCTCAGCGCTATCACAGGCAACCTGTAATTTCCCGACTGGTGTCTCGTTATGGTTTAACCGTTAATATCAAAGCCGCATCCCTGACATCAGAGAGTGACAGCGACGGCTGGTTTGATTTGGAACTTTCAGGAAATCCCCAAAAACTGACAAATAGCCTATCTTACTTGCAAGGATTGGGAGTGAATTTGCTGGAATTAGCGATCGCTAACCATATTCAACTTAACCAGTATTCTCTACCTTTCCCAAATCCAGCTAACAAACTGAGTCCCAAAGACTCTGGATGGCAGACAGATCAATGGCAAGAACAATTCCAACAATCGCTAAGGGAAGAATTCATAATGCTGAAATAATCTAAATTTCATAATACCAAATATCTTCTTCTCGCAGCACGATTCTATGCAGAGAGAGGCGATCAATCAAGCCCTCTTGCTCAAATTGCCCAAGAACACGAGTGATAGTAACACGAGTTGAACCAAGCATTTGGGCTAAGTCTTCATGAGTCAGACGCATATCGATTAAACGTCCTTTGTCAACTTCCAAACCAAATTTTTTAGATAACCATGCTAACAGCTTGATAAGCATGATATCCACTTTTTTATGGCTACGAATAACCATTAATTCTTGAGCCTGTTGAATATGAGAAAGTAAAGTTTCTGTTAATTGAGTCCATTCCTCTAAAGGTAAGGCTGTCGCCTCCACTTTAGTTAAACATTCCATCTGATAAGGTTCCAATTTTGATAAACTTTTACCAACTATATCTCCGGGTCCCCACAATCCCAGGGCGACGGTTGTACCATCTTCCAGATAAGTAAAAGTCCTGACAAAACCCCTTTCAATCTTCCAAAGGCCGTTTTGATGCTCTGGCAGAAATGACCGACGGGCAAAAAATCGCTTAGTATTATTACTGTTTGAGCTAGATAAGCTTGTGTACAAAGACACCATATTTAATAAGACTATTCTCCGATAAACTAACCGTAGTACTATATTTATATCAGGTTATGAGAGCTTCTGAGTATTTCAAAGAGGGGAGTGGGGGCAAAGGAAAATAACCAATACCCAATGCCCCATTCTCTAAATTCCCGCACCATCGAGAAAATCTTCAATTACTCCATCAGAATTATTGCACTTAGGGTTGTCGGTTTGTTCGTCGCCAAGCTCAGTTGCACACAAACTTGATTGATCTTGCAACTGCTCAAACTGTTTCTCTAAAGCCTTCACGCGTTCAAATAAAGCGCGGATGACTTCAGCTTCTACGTCGCGTACTTTATCATGATCCAGAACATTGGTTGGTAAGTTGTTTTGACGAGTCACGCGCCCTGGAATCCCGACTACAGTAGTGTTACTGGGCACATCTCGCAGCACCACAGAACCGGCTCCAATGCGGACGCGATCGCCAATTTGAATATTTCCCAATACCTTTGCACCCGCTCCCACAACTACATGAGCGCCTAAAGTTGGATGGCGTTTACCAGTTTCTTTGCCTGTACCACCCAAGGTTACACCTTGATAAATTAAGGCATAATCACCTACGATTGCTGTCTCACCAATCACCACTCCCATCCCGTGGTCAATAAACACTCCCTGGCCAATTAATGCCCCTGGATGGATTTCAATTCCAGTTAAAAACCGACTAATATGGGAGATAAATCGAGGTATAAAGGGAATCCCTAATTTATACAGCCAGTGCGCCAAGCGATGGAATATTAGAGCTTGGAGTCCAGGGTAACAGAACAATACTTCTAGCCAGTTACGAGCTGCTGGGTCACGCTCAAAAATAGTTCGCAAATCAGTTATTAGCATAATTCAGTTGAGATCATCTTTGGTAGGTGAGGCTGTGAAACTATCAATGCAAGATAATTCCTGCAAAAAATGACTTATTTTTGGTAATTGTGTAAGATAATCTACGGTAAGTCGATAGACTTTTTGGATTTATGCTGTTAGTAAGTGGGATGCTATCACATCCAATACCTTGAGAAAAATTAATTTCCCACAAAATGCAATAAATTCATCGATTCACCGTAGTATGTTGAGTACAGTCTTGAATAGCCAAAACTACGCTCTCCTAGATTTGTCTGCCAAAGTGGAATATGCGCTGCTGGCACTTTTAGAACTGGCAAGCCACCACGGAAAAAAACTTCCCTTAACCATGAGCGAGATTACTGCTAAACAGCCCATACCCGAACGCTATTTGGAACAAATTTTGACCAACCTCCGGCGTAGTGGTGTGGTGCAGAGTCAACGCGGCTCTAAAGGAGGTTTCATTTTGGTTCGTGAACCTTGGCAGATCACCTTGTTGGAAATTGTCACTTTGGTCGAAGGTGAGAGGAAAGAAAAAGATAGCTCTGACTCTCTTACTCTAGAAAAGACTTTGGTTTATGAAGTTTGGGAGCAAGCTAACGCTGCCTCACTTGAAGTTTTGGCTCGCTATACACTTCAAGACTTGTGCCAGGAAAGAGAAACTCGCGCACAGCAAAGTCCGATGTATTATATTTAGTCACAAAGGAGTATTGATATGCGGATAGCGAAAGATATCACAGAGTTAATCGGACGAACTCCTTTAGTCCAATTAAACAAAATTCCCCAAGCTTTTGGAGCAGTTGCTCAGATTGTAGTGAAGCTAGAAAGTATGAATCCAGCGTCTTCTGTGAAAGACCGGATTGGCGCGAGCATGGTGGAAGCGGCGGAAGAAGCAGGCTTGATTCACCCAGGAAAAACTGTTTTAGTAGAGCCGACTTCTGGGAATACGGGAATTGCCTTAGCAATGGTGGCAGCCGCTAAGGGTTATCATCTCATTCTAACAATGCCTGACACAATGAGCCAGGAAAGACGATCCATGCTCAAAGCTTATGGCGCTCAACTAGAGTTAACGCCAGGGGTAGAAGGGATGCGAGGAGCGATCGCTCGTGCAGAAGAGATTGTAGCTCAAACGCCCAATGCTTATATGTTGCAGCAGTTCCGTAACCCGGCTAACCCGAAAGTTCACGCCGAAACCACCGCAGAAGAAATTTGGGATGATACCGATGGACAGGTGGATATTTTGGTGGCGGGAGTGGGGACTGGTGGGACGATTACGGGAGTATCTGAAGTTATAAAAGGACGGAAGCCAAGTTTTCAAGCGATCGCAGTTGAACCAAGCAACAGCCCAGTATTAGCGGGTGGTAAATCAGGGCCTCATAAAATACAGGGTATCGGTGCGGGATTTATTCCAGCAATTTACCGTCCAGAATTGGTAGATGAAGTGATTCAGGTGGCGGATGAGCAAGCGATCGTCTATAGCCGTCGCCTAGCAAAAGAAGAAGGATTGCTATCAGGTATTTCTACTGGCGCAGCTTTGTACGCGGCGATTCAAGTGGCACAGCGACCAGAAAATGCCGGCCGCCTAATCGTGATGATACAGCCTAGCTTCGGCGAACGCTACCTCAGTACCTCACTGTTCAAAGATCCAGAGGAAAATGAGTGGTTGAGCAAAGTTTGATTCCTGATTTAGCAACCCCCACTAGGAGCAAAACAATATTTATTGCTATATCTAGCCATAAAACAATGGAATAGTGAGCAGTGACAACAAGCAGAATGACTTTTCGGCTATATCGCAACTGTAGTCAGTACTATCGATTACAGACGGGATAAATCACCAATAGATTAATGCTCTTAAGCCTTAAAGGAATGAGAGCATTTAATTAATAAAACATCTTTCCGATAAAAGACGCAAAAGAGCGTCAAACCGCAATAATAAAATAAAGGCTTCTAAACGATGGAAGAAAGCCCAGGCAACTTAGAGGAAGTTATATATCTAGCTATCATTGATTCGTTTCCTCTGTTACTAGGTTTTGTAGTACCTCTTGCACTTCTTGTGGAGAGTTTTCTTGCTGTAGCGCTGTCCAGCAATGCCCTTGATTATTCCTCGGCAAAATTTGACTACTGCTTAACAAAACTTGACTGGATAATTGGCTTCGCACTTGGCGTAATACATTCATGCAAGGTGGACAGTCACAACCAAATAGTGCAACCGCCGCATCGCTTTCAGCTGCACTGAAATCCATCAAAGGGTCTTCGATTAAACTTTCAGTCGAAGATGCGGCATTGGTTTCACCATTCTGGAACGCTAGCCTTGTTTCTAAGAAACTCATACCAGAATCTACAGGTACATTGCATGAGGTTTGAACGGAAGCAGGCGTTCTTGTTCCAGCCGCAAGGGTTAAACCTGGCATCAGTATCATTGTTAGCATTGAGCTTGCAAGCTTAGGAATCGTAGCCCAGTTTAGTAAAATTCGATGGTTCATTCGATAAACTCCTCAACAAGTCCAAAAGTAAAACTCAAGAGTCAAACTGCTCAATGATAGATTATTTTAATAATTTTGATGCAGTTCAGCAATATCCTCTTGCCTTGGGTCATATTCCCCCCCATAGTACAAACTGATGACCAAAGTTTTAATTCCCGTAGCGCGTGTTGTAGCTGTAGGGTTTTGCTTTGATGGTTTGTTGCGATCGCTCAAAAGGAATCATTCTCAATCGGGGAAAATTCCTTGAAGAAATCGGCTTTATAGTACCTGTAATATGGGAAACTTGGTAATATTCCCTATAAATCAGATTCAAGATGAGTAACACAATTTCGGACATCGCAGTGAAGACCATCAACGGTGAAGATAAGCAGTTAAACGACTACACCGGGAAAGTACTCTTAATTGTGAATGTGGCTTCCTACTGCGGTTATACTTCCCAATACGAAGGACTAGAAAAATTGAACCATAAATATGGGGAAACAGGTTTACGTATTTTGGGGTTCCCTTGTAACGATTTTGGAGCGCAGGAACCAGGAAGCAATGAAGAGATTATCCAATTCTGTACGAGTAATTATGGTGTTACCTTTGAACTATTCGATAAAGTTCATGCCAAAGGCTCGCAGCAGCACCCACTTTATCAGCGACTTACTAAAGCCGTTGAGCCAACGGAACCTGTAGCTTGGAACTTTGAAAAATTTTTAGTTAATAAGCAAGGTGAAGTGGTAGCTAGATTTAATAGTAATGTCCAGCCAAACTCACCAGAGATAATTGCCATAATTGAGAAAGAATTAGCAAAATAGTTATTTTATTTATGGAAATTTTGAATGTTAAATTTTGAATTATTATTTTTGTCTAAGTTGTCATGAACGTTGCAATCATTGGTTGTGGTTATGTTGGTTATACAGTTGCTCAATGTTGGCAGCAAAAAATGAATTTTGTTGTCAGTGCAACCACAACTTCTTTTGAGCGTGTTACTGCACTACAATCAGTAGCGCAAAAAGTTGTAGTTACTCGAAGTAATGACCTAGATAGTCTAAAATCAGTTTTACAAAATCAAGATGTTGTACTTTTGAGTGTTGGTGCAAAAAGTGCAGAGGTTTATGAGGAAACTTATCTCCAAACTGCCCAAAATTTAGTTTCATGCTTACGGCAGATTAAGAGTGTGAAACAATTAATCTATACAGGGAGTTATGCAGTATATGGTGATAGAAATGGTGTATGGGTAGATGAAGAAACTCCGCTTGCACCTGCCAATTTAAATGCACAAATTCTCCGCAAAACAGAGGATGTTTTACTATCAGCATCTAGCGAAAATCTCTCCGTTTGTCTCTTCCGTTTAGGAGGAATTTATGGTCCCGGTAGAGAACTGTTAAAAATATTTAGTAGATATTCTGGTGCAAGCCGTCCCGGTGGCGAGGATATTACTAATTGGATTCATTTGGATGATATTGTTGGTGCAATAGAATTTGCCCGTCACCATCGTTTGCAAGGGATTTACAATCTGGTAGATGATGCACATCTTAGCAGTCGAGACTTGCTAGATAGCTTATTTGAAAAACATAATTTACCCAAAGTTATATGGGATACTTCTATCAAGAGTACTCGCCCATATAATGCTTGGGTATCGAATGAAAAGCTCAAAGAGGCTGGATACCAGTTGATTCATCCACAGATAATTTTTTAGCAAGTATCAAAACATAGGAATTATGCAACCTTTTGCTGTAACTAATACAACCGATTTGACAGCATCTCCTAGCCAATTTTACACTTGGCAGAATTATCGTTGTGCCTACGAAGTTCATCAACCAACTAATCCAACATCTGAGAGCATTCCCTTACTGTTAATTCATCCCATTGGCGTGGGATTATCGCGGCAATTTTGGTGGCGATTTTGCCGCGAATCGGACAATACAGGTCAGCATTATTCAATTTACAACCCTGATTTATTAGGATGTGGTGCAAGTGATATGCCCCATGTAGCTTACACTCCTAATGATTGGGCAGAACAGTTGCAGTACTTTTTACAAATAGTAGTTCAAAAACCTGTCGTTGTCGTAGTCCAAGGTGCATTATTACCAGTTGCGTTAGCTTTGCTCGCCGCAGGCATCGCATTAGTTCAAAAAGAATCAAATTTAATCGCCGGACTTGTACTTTCTGGACCTCCAGCATGGCCTTTGATCACAAAGAACTCACCAGAATGGCGACAAAGAGTTGTTTGGAATTTGTTAGATTCACCTTTTGGGAGTGCTTTTTATCGCTACGCACGCACCCCAAATTTTTTACGTTCTTTCTCGACTCGTCAACTCTTTGCTTCCGATCATGCTGTGGATGCAGAGTGGTTAAATACATTGGTTGCAGGTGCAGAAAATCCTGCTAGTCGCCATGCAGTGTTTTCTTTTTTAGCCGGATTTTGGCGACATGATTATGGTAATGCGATCGCTTCTATTCAGCAACCAACATTAGTGGTTGTGGGGGAAACAGCATCGAGTATTAGCCAAGAAGGTAAAAAAGAAACCCCAGATGAACGTTTGGCTGACTACCTCGCCTGTTTACCTCAAGGTCGAGGTATAAAAATAACTGGGCGCAATGTTTTACCTTATGAATCAACTGCTGAATTTGTCGCAGCGATCGCCCCATTTATCAATGAACTTTCTTTACCTGATTGACACTTAGATTAAACCAGTCCTCTCGTGATAGGTTATGACTGGGATTAATTACTAAGGGCAAGCAAAATTATGTTCCCCAATCGCCGAGGACAAAGAGTTCCCAATGTCACTTTCCATACTCGTGATAACGAGCAGTGGGTGGATATAACAACCGATAAGCTATTTGCTGATAAGACAGTGGTTGTTTTTTCCTTACCGGGTGCTTATACTCCAACTTGTTCATCAACTCATCTTCCTGGTTACAACGAGTTGGCTAAAGTTTTCAAAGAAAATGGTGTTGATGACATTATTTGTATTTCTGTCAATGATACCTTTGTGATGAATGAATGGGCAAAGGATCAAGAGGCAGAAAATATCATACTAATTCCCGATGGAAATGGTGAATTTACTGAAGGCATGGGAATGCTGGTAGATAAATCAGACTTGGGGTTTGGGAAGCGATCGTGGCGCTATTCTATGTTGGTAAAAGATGGTGTCATTAATCAGATGTTTATTGAGCCAGACGAGCCAGGAGATCCCTTTAAGGTGTCTGATGCTGAGACAATGCTCAGATATATAAATCCCCAAGCAGTGAAGTCCGAAGTCGTCTCTCTGTTTACAAAAGTGGGTTGTCCTTTCTGCGCTCGTGCTAAAACGATGCTCCAGGAACGTGGTATCAACTACGAAGAAATTACCTTGAGTAAGGATATCACCACACGCTCATTAAAAGCAGTTACAGGTGCGGCAACAGTTCCCCAAGTATTTATTGATGGTAAATTAATTGGTGGTTCTGAGGCACTAGAAGCCTACTTCGCTGCTAAATAGGGTTTCAGTTGCTAAGTTGATAGCACAACTGTGTATGTGTATCAACTTCAGCTAAAACCCCTTTGAAACCTCGTTTCCGGCCTCTGGCTGGAAACGAGGTAAAAATCTTTTAATGGGATTAGCTCATAAGATAAATGTGGGTAAATTTGCTGAAATTTTTAGAGAATAACAGGTTTACGAGTTCAAAACTTGATTTACGAGTTCAAAACTTGATTTACAAGTTCAAAACTTGATTTAGAGGTTGGAAAGTAGATTTTTGAGTTAAAAAACTTGATTTACGAGTTAGTAGGTTGGGGAACCACTATCTTAGGGATTTCCAAGAAGAAATAAATTACCCAAATAAACGAACCACAGAGACACAGAGAAAAAAGATAAGTAGGGTGTGTTAGTGACAGCGTAACGCAGCAAACCCTTGATAATGGTGCGTTACGAACTTCGTTCTAACACACCCTACAATACTTATTTAAAAAACAATATGCTTGCCAGAATCCGCCGACTTTTGAGCCAATTTTTTAGTAAGTCAAGAACAATTAACAATGAACCACTGAATAAAGTGAGTTTAATTGTTATTATTTTGATTGATATTTTTATCTTGATTAATGTTTTTACGGGTCTGGATGATATTAGCAGATGGCATATCAGTCCAACCCAGACTTATCCATGTTATTCAGAATGGCAAAATTACCAGACAAAAACCACTAAAGATAAAGACTATGAAATTGTTAGACTTTCATTACTAGATAATACAAACAATCAACTCAGTCTTCAGCGAAACTATCAACAAGCTGAAGTAGGACATCTGGGTAAGGTTTCTCAAACGTGCTTGCAATATGCCGACTACAAAGATAAGATTAACAATCCTGAAAAGCAGCAAATTATAAAAATTATTGATCAAAAACAATCGCAAATCAGTACCCTTGAACAAACCAATCGCACTATTAGAACTCAATATGACTCAACGCTTCTAGAAAAAATTGCAGGTCAGGGTCGTGAGCAGTCAATTAATCAAGTCGGTGCTGAAAAAGCCAAACAGGCATTAGAACAAAATAACCGCCAAATTTCTAGACGGAAAGCGGAAATTTCTACTCTTAAAAATGAACTTCTTTCTAAACCGGAAAGCGTTAGTTTTATAACCTTTCTTCAGGATCAAAATCAATTCAGTTCGGTTGAGAAAGGCTATAAACAGGCATCATTTTGGTATCCAAGTATCCAGCTTGCTTTTCAGTCGCTCTTTCTTCTACCGCTAATTCTCGTTGCTTTATTAGTTCATAAATTTACTCAGCGAAGGAGATACGGACTAATCTCGCTCATTAGCTGGCATTTGCTAGTTATCTTTTTTATCCCACTGATTCTTAAAATATTTGAATTTCTTCAAGTCGGCGTAATATTTCAATTCCTCTTTGATATAGTTAGCGCCCTTTTTGGCGGTTTACTTTTCCTGATAAATTATGTTTATATCTTGCTGATTCCACTTATTGGTTTTGGCATTATCCAGTTTTTTCAAAAATTTGTCTTTAATGCTAAAGTCCAAGCAGCTAACAGATTTCAAAAATCACACTGTGTAAATTGTGCTAAAACAATTCGGCATCATGATAGTTACTGTCCACACTGCGGCTATTATCAGCACGTTGAATGCCAAAACTGTCATAATCTTACTTATAAACATTTGTCATACTGTAAACATTGTGGGACTTCTCAAGATTCCAGTAATTTATAATCGGTGAAGTTGTTTATTAGTCTTTTTAACTTAGATATGGAAAGAACGGAAAAAGCCAATAAAAAGAGTCAGTCACCTCTTGATTTTCTCAAAAACTTGTTGATTGCCCGTTGGCGATCGCTCTTACTCCTCTTGATCGGAGTATATTTACCTTTGCAGGTTTTTGAAATCCTGACAGTGAAGATATGGCAAAATGAAGCTGGCTTCCCGTGGGATGTACCTATTTTGTTAGCTGTTCACTCTACAGCAAACCCACAATTAGATATTTTAGCAGTGACGCTAGCTAGAGTTGGGTTGCCTTGGACGGCAATACCAATTTTAGGTGCGATCGCATTAATATTATTACTTCAAAAACGCTGGCGATCGTTAGCTTATTTAGTCACTACCTCAGTGGGAAGTGTGATCATCAACCGCACAGCAAAGGCATTAATGCATCGAGTGCGTCCGCAATTGTGGCAGTCTATTGCGCCTGAGTTGAGTTTTGCATTTCCCAGCGCTCATGCCATGACGAGTATCACTTTGGTAGCAATTTTGCTAATCTTAAGTTGGGCTACCCGGTGGCGCTGGTTAGTTCTCATATTCGGCAGCTTATATGTAATCGCTATTGCGTGGTGTCGTCTTTATCTGGGGGTTCACTTTCCCAGCGATATTCTCGCAGGTTGGATGGTTGCATTAGCTTGGGCAATTGGTGTCAGTCTAATTATCAAACCGTATATGACTACAGCCAAATCCGTAGATGGCGAACGAGATGAAACTACCTTACTTCCCGAAGAAACAAAGTTGAGAACTGAAGATTAAACTAGCAAAAAGTACGCGCAGTTAAACTTAGTTTTTATAACTGCTAAAATTCGCTCTTTTGCTGTTAGATTTCGATAGATTTTAGATTAGGTTTTAAAGATTTGAATTTGATGGCGTGCGGTAACTATAACCAAGATTAGAATCTTTTTGAATATGTGTTTTAATACTATCGAGGTCAATAAAGCAGTCAGCAACATCAATCAAACTTTCGCTAGTTGTTGTTTGTAGACTGACCACTTCTACCCGAACTCCCATTCTGCTGACAGCATTCACAGCATACGCTAAATCTCCATCCCCACTGACTAAGACCGCAGTATCATAGTAAGGAGCTAAAGTTATCATGTCTACAGAAATTTCTACGTTCAAATTTGATTTCTTAAAATTATCTGCTGGCAAAGCGATATCTTTTGCCACTACACGATAGCCATTACGACGCATCCATAATAGAAAACCCTGCTGTTTTTCATGGGTGATATCAACTCCAGTATAGAAGAAAGCACGCAACAGTCTCGAACCGTTGGTTAAATAACAAAGCAATTTAACATAGTCAATTTCTATGCCAAGTTGTAAAGCTGTATGAAATAGGCTTAAGCCATCAATAAAAATAGCAACTCGACCGCGATTCAAGCAATTGAAAATGGAACTATCA
The DNA here is from genome assembly GCF_041747015.1 of Nostoc sp. GTDB lineage: Bacteria > Cyanobacteriota > Cyanobacteriia > Cyanobacteriales > Nostocaceae > Nostoc. Next base: position 29,860 of record NZ_JBGTFY010000001.1, on the reverse strand, counting down.
GGTGCAGTATCTCGCATCTTGGTATCTTTACCTTTCGCAGCAGAATCGCTCAAATTTTGCCCTTGCCAATGTGGTTTAGCTTTGAGTATTTTAGATTCATTTAATTCACTTCTTTGTTTGCTAAAATTAGTTATAATCATTGATACCTCTGGATTTTAAAGTTAGAAAAGGTTTTGAGTAAATTGTCTTTATTATAGTCTGTGCTGATTATATGCGATCGCACCTCAAAAGAAAAACTCTAACAAGGAATGTGGGTAATCTTTAATCCAATTTTTGCAAAATTTTATCTTAATTAGCGAGCGATATCAGTCAAAAGTAATAAATAAACCATTTACAACTGAAAATACAAGATTCCCGACCTTTTTAAGAAGTCGGGAATGTGAGCCTTAACCTTTAGCTAACTTATTTTTAGATGTGTAGTAAACCTGACTGCCAGTATCCGGTACAAAATGGCAACTGAGAGATGAGTGCCATAATGACTTCCAAATTGGTTCTTCAGATTTGTGGAAATGCTCACCCATCACAGGTTTTATCGCCTCAGTTGCCTTCAGCAAATTGTAGTGAGGGATATTAAGAAATATGTGGTGAGCAACATGAGTACCGATATCGTGATGGATATGATTGATCAAACCATAATCACGATCAATACTAGAAATCGCGCCTTTTAGAAAAGTCCAATCTTCTCCCCGATACCAAGGAATATCTGGCTCAGTATGGTGCAAGAATGTTACCAAATCTAGCCAAATTACGAACACAATGTAGGGCGCAGCGTAATATTTCAGCAACCACATCCAACCCCATTGGTAGGTAAGAAAGCCCAGTAAACCTACCATGCCAATCAAAAGTACAGTGCTAGTGATCACATCCCATTTTTCTGATGGTTTGAAAAGCGAACTGCTGGGCAAAAAGTGGGAGCCTTCCTTATTAGGAGAACGCTGAAATAGATACACAGGATAAGCCAATAGAAAAGCATAATATCGGCCTATCTTTTGTGCTAAAGGCATTTCCTTGTATTGTGATTCAGTCACAGGATACCAGCTTTCATCATTATCAATATTGCCAGTATTCTTGTGATGAGTTCTGTGGCTAATCCGCCAGCCATGATAAGGAACAAGTATTGGTGTGTGAGAAAGATGTCCAATCAAATCATTGAGCCATTTATGCTTAGAAAAAGATTGATGTCCGCAGTCATGTCCGACTACAAACAAAGCCCAAAACATCGTTCCTTGCATTAGCCAGAAAATCGGGAAGAAAAGCCAAGAATTTAGGTAATGAGCAACTGCATAAAGTAGACCGATAATTAGGATGTCACGAAAGAAGTAAAAAAGTGATTTCGTCACATTGGGCTGAAAGCATTCAGCAGGAATTGCAGCTTTTAAGTCCCCAAGTGTGAAAGGCAATTTAGTTGCATCCTCAGACGTTTCACAGCCAGGAGGATTGTTGAATGTGATGATATTTGATTGCACTGGATTCTTTTGATTGGATATAAATCGGAACTTTATTTGAGATAAGATCATCTCACTTCTAGGATGCCCACGAAACTAGCGATCGCACCATACAAGAAGATAATTTATGGCAATTTACCTAAAAATTTTAGTAAGTAAATAATTGCCAGCTTCTGTTTAAACACAGCATAAAAAACGCTCTCGTTGGTTCAAGAGCGTGAGTGTAATCACAGCACTATTTATTGCTCTGTGTAGTGTAATGTTCGGTGAAAGTCTTATAACCTACATCAGTTGTGTACAGTTGACATTCGTCTGTAATCTGCTTCATTAAAGACCAAGAAAACTGACATTCATTATGCAAATAAGGCTCCCAATTTTCTTTGATGCTGCTGTAAGCTAGCCGCAAATTATAAGAAGGAATAGCAGTGGAAATATGATGAGGGACGTGAACATTAATATCGTGGCAGAGGATTTCTACCCAACGCGGATAATCGCAATGAATAGTCCCAAATAGCTGTGCTAGAGCCTCATTCCACTTGTTCTCTGCCATAAAAGGAACATCTGAAGCAGTATGGTGAACAATAGTAAAAGTACTCATCCAAAAATGGTAAATCATCCAAGGTATTAGCCAAAACTTGACAAATCCCCAGATGCCAGTTGTGGCGATTAGAAGCGGGAAAGCGATCGCTGCAAACACCACTACTACAGCCACAGAAAGCTTAATACTAGATTGGTCTTTAGTTTTGAAGTTCCGCCAATCAAAATGTACCACAGCCCAATGTCCAATGGAACCTACCCACCAGAAGCGTTTACGGATGAACACTTCAAAAGCAGACTGCAAGGTTTTATCCCAACTTTCAAACACTTCTGATCTGATTGGATGCCAAGCATTGTCCTCATCCAGTTTGTTGGTATGAGTATGGTGATAATTATGCTTAATCCGCCAACTATGAAAAGGATAAATTAACGGCGCCATAAAAAAGTGTCCCACCAAATCATTTACCCAACGACGTTTGGCAAATGACCTGTGACCACAATCATGGCCAATTACAAAAAAACCTGTTAAAGCAGTGCCAGTAAAAATCCAAGCTAGGGGCAAGAGAAACCAAGGAGCGATCGTCAGGCTGTAGTAGCCTAAGGCAACTGTCAAGACACTAATCAGTACTTGTGTCCAAGCTTTGCGACGGTTTTGTTGAAAACATTCCCGTGGCAGAGTTTTGACAATATCTTTAAGCCTTAGGTCGGAATTACTAGGCTCGTCACTTAGTTTCTGGCTATTAATTATTGATGTAGTCATGAACACCTGAAAAACAACAAACTCCTCCACCAAGTCACCAAAAAAGTGGCTTGCCGCAAAATTTCTTAACATTAGCGCTTTGAATTATAGCAACCTAACCTATACAAGCGCACCCGTAAATAGATTTTGGAAGCCATTTCAAAATTGGCCTATGGATTTGGTTACTACACAAAGTCCTTCATCGTTAGTCATTTACTCAGGACGGATGACTAATGACAAAGGACAAAAATCTTACTGCTTTATTGGGGCTAACTTCACATTAGTAGCTAGACCAACGGCTTGCAGCAATTGAACTGTCATCCAGGTTAAATCGATTTCCCACCATTCCAGCCCGTGACGAGCTGAGTATTGAAAGGCATGATGGTTATTATGCCAGCCTTCACCGAAAACTAGTACGGCTACCCACCAGCAATTAGTCGATTTATCACCAGAATCATAGCTCTGATAGCCAAATTTATGAGTAGCGCTGTTCACCAACCAAGTGCAGTGGTAAACCCAGACAATGCGAACAAAAATTCCCCAAACAACGAACGACCAGCCACCCAGAAGCAAAAGCAACGCACCCAGAGCAACCTGGATCAAAATGAAATATTTTTCTAAAAACTGATAAACTGGGTCTTCGGCAATGTCTTTGGTGAAACGAGGAGCATCAGCGTGAGCCGGACAAAAATGAGTCAGCCAACCCATGTGGCTCCACCAGAAGCCCTTATTAGAATCATGGGGATCAGTGTCTGTATCAGAGTTTAAATGATGAATACGATGTGTCCCTATCCACTCAATTGGCCCTCCTTGACAGGAGAGTGTTCCGAAGAAAACCAAGAGATACTCTAGCCATTTGGGAGTTTGAAAACTGCGGTGGGTGACAAGGCGGTGAAATCCCAGAGTAACGCCTAAACCACCAGTTACCCAATACAGCAAGAAACCCACACCAACTGCTGTCCAGCTAAAGTTACCAGGAACAAAGGCAAATAAAGCGCCGATGTGCAGTCCAATGAAGAACAGGGTATTAACCCAGTTAATTTGAGGTTTGGTTGAGGTAGCAATTGTCATGCAGTAACCTGAATTTGAGTTTTCCAGCCTAGTCTGCGCGATCTTAAAATCCGCATATCTATAATTTTTTGTGAACGAGAAACTAATGAATACCTTGGAGCAGTTGCGGCAAGCAGAAGAGGCACTGTTAGAAATTTTTTCTGTAATTGACACTCAGGTCAAGCATAATCTAAAACGAGTGCTGGATGCCTTTCGTAATCACCGTGTGGGCGCACACCACTTTGCTGGTGTAAGTGGCTATGGTCACGATGATTTAGGACGAGAAACTTTAGATAAAGTTTTTGCCGAAGTTATGGGTGCCGAGGCTGCGGCGGTGCGAGTGCAGTTTGTTTCGGGAACTCATGCGATCGCTTGTGCTTTGTTTGGTGTACTCCGTCCTGGAGATGAAATGTTAGCAGTGGTCGGTTCTCCCTACGATACGCTCGAAGAAGTCATTGGTTTACGGGGTCAAGGTCAAGGCTCCCTTATCGAGTTTGGCATAAATTACCGCCAATTGGAGCTAACTCCCCAAGGAACTATAGATTGGCAAGCTTTAAGTACTAGTGTGGCTGAAAATACTCGTTTAGTGTTAATTCAGCGCTCTTGTGGCTATTCTTGGCGTCCGAGTTTATCAATTGCCGATATTGAAAAAATTATCCATTTGGTCAAACAGCAAAACCCGAACACAGTTTGCTTTGTGGATAACTGCTACGGCGAGTTTATTGAAACCAGGGAACCCACAGCCGTAGGTGCTGATTTAATCGCTGGGTCATTGATTAAAAATCCTGGTGGCACCATTGTCAGCGCTGGCGGTTATATTGCTGGTCGCGCCGACTTAGTAGAAGCCGCCGCCTGTCGCCTCACGGCTCCCGGTATCGGTAGTTATGGTGGTGCTACTTTTGACCAAAATCGTCTTCTGTTCCAAGGACTATTTTTAGCGCCGCAGATGGTGGGGGAGGCGATGAAAGGAACATACTTAACTGGTTATGTATTTGACAAACTCGGTTATCCAGTAAATCCTGCACCTCTTGCGCCCCGTGGGGATGTAATTCAGGCAATTAAACTCGGTTCTGCTGAAAAGCTAATTGCCTTCTGTAAAGCTATACAACAGCATTCTCCAATTGGTTCTTATCTCGACCCAGTTCCAGATGAGATGCCGGGGTATGAGAGCCTGGTAGTCATGGCTGGAGGGACGTTTATTGAGGGGAGTACTTTGGAGTTATCGGCAGATGGTCCTTTGCGTGAGCCGTATGTAGTTTATTGCCAGGGAGGGACTCATTGGACTCATGTGGCGATCGCGTTAGAGGCTGCGATCGAAGCGGTGGAAAGAACATGAGTTAGGATTGTGTCACGCAGAGGCGCCAGTGCGTTGGGCGGCTCCGCCGACTTGAAGCACCTGGCGTCGCGCAGAGGCGCAGAGAGTCATGATTGAGAATGAAGTTTCGGGTGCAATTGTGGATGCTGCTTATAAGGTTCACACTACTTTGGGTCCTGGTTTGCTGGAATCAGTTTATGAGACGGTGATGGATTTTGAGTTACGGAGGCGGAAGTTACAGGTTAGAAGACAGGTGTTGGTTTCAATAGTCTATGAGGGTGTACTTTTGGAGGAAGGTTTTTGCGCTGATTTAATAGTCGAAGATAAAGTAATTGTTGAACTCAAATCAGTGGAATCTGTTCATCCAGTACACAAGAAGCAGCTGTTAACCTACCTCCGCCTCACTGATAAACGAGTTGGATTACTGATCAACTTTAACGTCTCACTAATCAAAGACGGTATCTCCCGTGTAGTCAATAACCTCTAAAACTCTCTGCGCCTCTGCGCCTCTGCGTGATACTACTCCGGTAACTTATACTGCCCAACAATCCGTTTAGCAAACTCCGGCACATGCGCCTCTAACTTCTCTGGATAATTCCGCTTCACATACAAATAATTCCGAGTAAAGTGCGAATCAATCGAAAACCGCGCATATTCTAAACCCTTTGGCCCGATTTTCTCGATCACCACACCCATCAGTTTTGCTGCCCACATCGGCAGAGTCACCCCTTTATCGTAAGCGGGAATACTTTGCTGTACAGCTTCCTTCCGGTTCCCCTTAGACATTACTGGCTGTGTGTCTAACTGGTCTTTCACCAAATCTAGCATTTCTTTACCAGTGTCATTTCTAACTACAATCCACTGCCAACCGAAGGGCGCGCCCATATAACCAACGACTAAATCGGCTAGGGAGTTGACGTAATCAAAGCAACTCATACAAGATGGGGCAAAAACATCTTTGAGTTGGTTTGTTTTCAAGCCAAAGAAAGGCACGGTTTCTGATGAGCCATCCTCATGCTTGAAGTGAACCCGGAAGTCTTGCATGAACTCGTAATGTACAACTGTATCAGGCGATCGGCTGGTGGTTTCTAAGAATTTTTGCAGTCCGGCGCGGTTAACATTATCTACGCAGGGCGTACCCAAAACATACAGCTTTTCTAAGCCTAGTTGTTTTTCTACGGCTCGTAATGCCTGAATTTGGCAACCAACACCAATTACTAATAGTCGCTTCATACCCGATTTTTCTACCTGTTCCAATACGGAAAGGTTCGGGGAAAGTGTTGGTTTATTTACCCGCGCTGCTAGTATTTCTTCTGGGGTACGGGCGATGACGGGCATGGGTTGAAAGCGATCTTCTTTGGTGTTCTGCACGCAGACAACACCTTCAACTATGCCGCGATTGAGCATTTCAATGGCAATGCTGCTAACAATCCCCGTCCATTGTGCGCCTTCTATGGGCTGTTGTTTTCGCGCTGCGATCATGTCTTGATGAACACCAAAGTAGAGTTCATCGGGGTTGTCAAGATCGCGCGATCGCCTGTGTGTTTCTTCTTCAAGTTCACCTATTTGTTGATTAATAAAAGCGCACGCTTCCTTGACATAGTGAATATAGTATGTATCGCATAGTCCGCACTCGCTACAGAGTTCTTTCGCAGGGCGGCGGCTGGTAGGTTTGAGGGCTTTAGCTTTTTTGTGCTTGCTAGAATCAACTGAGGTCATATAAATTTTTTGTTTTATTTTAAGAATCGCTTTTATTACAATACCTTCACTGGCTATGAACTTCACGATAGAGATTCAACAAGCACGATAAAGAGCATTAGTTGAGCAAGCTATAATTTGCTTAGAGTAAAGGTGATGTATCCTTATGCTGACGCTTGAGCAAATTGAGTCCGCGATTCTTCAACTGCCACCCAACGAGTATCAGAAGCTCATTCAATGGTTTGCTGATTTAGACTATCAACGGTGGGATGAACAATTAGAGAAAGACATTGCTGATGGCAAACTGGAAGCTTTTGCACAGGAGGCGATCGCTGAGTTCGAGGCGGGAAACTGTCGATCAATTTGATGCATTACACAACTCATCGTTTTTGGGAACGTTACAATATTCTGCCTGAAGAGGATCATTTTTTTGTGCTTGCTAGAATAAACTTTTGATGTTTTTAAGCAAATCAGCATCTTTTTAGTATTAACTTTATAATTTATATTAAGTACAAATTTGGTAAACACTAATGTTGCAATCCATTGAAGGAGTGTATAACAACGGTAATATACAACTTTCAGAATTACCATCTGATGTATCGTATCAGAAAGCCGTATTATTGTAACTTTTGCCGAAGCTGTTTGGATTGTTGAAAGAGGAAGAACATCTATTCCTTCTGCCAAGAATTTACTTTTAGCAGTTGAATCTGATCCGCGTGTGGTAATTTATCCACTTGACAAAGATGTAATTGAAACAACTATGAGCTTATCCGCTATTAATGAAATGCACGATAGACAAATTACAGCAACTGCGCTAGTTTTAGCAAGTAAAGGTGATGAAGTGCAACTATTAACCTGTGACTCAAATATAACCGCATCAGGATTAGTTCCGATTATTTAGCAATGATTTAGCAAAGCTTTTTGTAGGAATCGTTTTTATTACAATACCTTTACTGGCTATGAACTTCACGATAGAGATTGAACAAGAAGAGGATGGACGCTTTTTAGCTGAAGTGATTGGTTTTTCTGGTGTACTGGCTTATGGACAGACACGAGAGGAAGCAGTTGCTAGAGTTCAAGCATTAGCTCTGCGTGTGCTAGCAGATAAGCTGGAACATGGAGAAGTAACTCCAGAGCTAGTCAGCGTTTCATTTGCCGCAGCATGAGTGAGTGGTCTAGCACAAAAGCAAAGCGTGTCCTAGCTGCTTTGCTGCGTATTGGTTGGGAAATTAAACGCCAGTCAGGTTCGCATAAAATTCTGACACGCCCTGATTGGGCTGATTTTGTGTTTGCCTTTCACGATGGTCAAGAGATTGGGCCTCGGATGTTAGCAAGAATTGCCAAAGTGACAGGTTTAACACCTGAAGATTTGTGATCGCAGTTTGAATTTTATAAAAATAAGCTTGGTTAATTTGAGTATTTTGGCTTTTTCTACTTTACGAAAAGTTCATTCAATATTTCAGTAAAAGTACAAATGTGATCATAAAAAATATTTTGTTACTTTTGTTATAAATCTATTAACTTGAAGAAGCTTTTAGACTAAATAATACAGGAAATAAACAAATGCTAAACCCTGATGACTCTACGGCTATTATAGGTGCTATTGCAGCTGCTTCATCTGCTGCTGCTAGTCTAGGCTCAATTACACTAGCTACAGTTACTTCTACCGCTCCTGGAATTTTAGGTGTTTTGGGATTTACAACAACGACGGTTGTAGCATTGCCAGCAGCAGCAATTGTAGCCACAGTGGGACTTGCTGTTTTTGGAGTAACAACAGTCCTTTGTAACTAAGCTGTAGATGGTAAAAACTGGTCAAATATTATAGATAGCCCTTCAGGGAATTTACTGGAGGGTATTTTGTATTCTCAAAAGACTTTATCTCAACTATTCAGGACTTACGCAAACAATAACTGAAAAGAATGATTTTTAGGTATTGTTCTGGGGTTTTTCTTGGGTATATTTTCTCAACTAACCTAATAAGAGTTTTAGATATTTGCGGAATTTTCTGATGCTATCGTAAATTTTGTTACTTAATATGAGGAAGTTAGCTTAAGTAATTTATCAACATTAAAGTTAAGACACAACTGCCATGCAATCTATATTTCAGAATGCCAAAAGACTAATTTCAATTTGCTTACTTACACTGCTCATAGTGACTAGCGCTCTGACGATTTCACCTGCTCCAGCTCAGGCACTAGGAGATTTCAATGTAGAAATTTTTAAGTGTGAGTCAGAATGTGGCAATATGACGGCATTTGCTGCGGGGGTGGCCTCAGGTAGCGCGGTAACACTTGCTGCCGGCAGCGGTGGAAGTTTAGAAGCAGTGGCTGTAGCTGCAATTGGACACGCAGCCATAACAGCAGCAGCTCCAGTAGTAGTTCCACTAGCGGTAACAGCAGTTGTTAGCTATGGTGCACATCGCTTGTGGAAAGCCCATCGGAACAGCCAGCCATAGCCTTCGACCTCATTAATTGCAACGGTGTGCAGGATTAAATACTAAACTTTGCACAAGACCTCTGAGACAAATATTATTTTTAGCCCTTTGGTAAACTTATCGAAGGGCTTTCACTATTTAAAAACCTGCTGTACCTCTTCTTTCTTCCTCAGTGTTCTCTGCGCCTCTGTGGTTCGTTTCTCCTCAATCTCCACAAATAAACTATTAGAGAAACTCAAGGGCGTAGGCGCAGCCCAACCTAGGCATCGCTCCTCTCACTACACCCACTACATTTATTGAATGCAGACATTGGTGCAGTAAGTTACAGTTTTTTACATATAAGAAGTTGAAAATATTATATACATTCCAAAAAGAAAAGGAATAAATAACTGAGTAATTTACCAATGTTAACTGATTAATTTTTCTCCAAATTATACTTGCTATTCCAAGAATTGTTTTTGTTATGATCAAAATAGCAAAAAGCACAAATGAACACGCATCTACCACAAATTCACGATCTAAATGGAGTTATTCTGGCGATGCAGCTAAACGAATTTGAAACTACTGAAAATATATCTAAAGAAGTAGAAGAAGCCTGGGAAGCACTAGAAAAAACAATACTCTACTATCAAGGGCGTCCGGTTGGCACTGTAGCCGCTTATGATGCATCTGTAGAGGCGCTTAATTATGACCAGTGCTTTGTTCGGGATTTTGTCTCTGCGGGTCTAATTTTTCTGATCAAAGGCAGAAAAGATATTGTTCGCAATTTCTTAGAAGAAACCTTAAAATTACAACCTAAAGAAAGGGCATTAGATGCCTATAAGCCTGGACGTGGATTAATACCAGCTAGCTTTAAAGTTGTATCAGACAATGGGCAAGAATATTTAGAAGCAGATTTTGGTGAACACGCGATCGCTAGAGTTACACCTGTAGATTCTTGCCTATGGTGGATTATTTTATTACGTGCTTATGTAGTCGCCACAGACGACTTTTCTTTAGCCTATCAACCTGAATTCCAAAATGGCATCAGGTTAATCATGGAAATCTGCCTAGCGAACCGTTTTGATATGTACCCAACGCTGCTGGTTCCAGATGGTGCTTGTATGATTGATCGTCGTATGGGCATTTATGGGCATCCTCTAGAACTACAAGTTCTTTTTTACACGGCATTGCGTGCATCTCGTGAACTGCTAATTTGTCAAGGGAATAATGATATTGTTGCAGCCATTGATAACCGTTTGCCTCTTTTATGTGCTCATATTCGCCAGCATTATTGGATAGATATTAATCGCCTAAATGCAATTTATCGCTTCAAAAGTGAAGAATATGGCAAGGCTGCTGTTAATCTGTTCAATATATATGTAGATTCTGTTCCCTATTATGAATTAGATAAGTGGCTGCCAAGAAAAGGTGGTTATCTAGCAGGTAATGTCGGTCCGTCGCAGCTAGATACTCGCTTCTTTTCACTCGGAAACTTAATGGCAATCATTTCAGATTTAGCTACCGAAGAACAGTCACAAGCGATTATGACTCTCATTGAGGAACGATGGGAAGACTTGGTGGGAGATATGCCCATGAAAATTTGTTTCCCAGCTTTGCAAAATGAAGAGTACAGAATTGTAACTGGATGTGACCCCAAAAATATCCCCTGGTCGTATCATAATGCTGGTAGTTGGCCAGTCTTAATGTGGATGTTGGCGGCGGCGGCTGTGAAAACTAATAAAACAAGTCTTGCACAAAAGGCGATTGAAATTGCCCAAACACGCCTTAGTGAAGATGAATGGCCAGAGTATTACGACGGCAAGAAAGGGCGACTGATTGGGAAACAAGCTAGGAAATATCAAACTTGGACAATTACTGGGTTCTTATTAGCAAAAGAACTGATGGCAAATCCTAGTTATTTACCATTAATCAGCTTTGGGAAATTACCAGCAGAACAGGTTTCTAGAGCGTGTGAGTTTGAAATTGCCAGTCTAGATGGGTCTATGACTCGATAGCAAATATACAATGTAACAATAGCGATCGCAAATACTTTGAGTCATACCCACCAGTGAATGCCCCTACCAACATCTTTGCCCAAACTCAGAATCGCAAAGCAGATCATATTCGCATCTGCCTAGAGGAAGATGTGCAATGCCATCAAATCACCAATGGACTAGAACACTATCGCTTTACCCATTGTTGCTTACCCGAACTAGACTTTGACGACATTGATATCACTACAACTTTCCTGGGAAAACGCCTTGGCGCACCCCTGTTAATTTCTTCCATGACTGGGGGAACGGAACAAGCAGGAATGATTAACCAACGCTTGGCCCAAGTCGCACAACATTACAAAATTGCAATGGGTGTTGGTTCCCAGCGAGTAGCTGTAGAAAAACCCCAGGTGGCTGATACTTTTGCTATTCGTAAGTATGCTCCTGATGTTCTTCTATTTGCCAATTTGGGCGCTGTGCAACTTAACTATAAGTACGGTTTAGATGAATGTTTGCGCGTAGTTGATATGCTAGAGGCTGATGCTCTGATTTTACACATTAATCCCCTACAAGAGTGCATTCAACCTAAAGGTGATACTAATTTTAAAGGGTTACTTGACAAAATTCATAATTTATGCCATCAAATGCCAGTACCAGTTATTGCTAAGGAAGTTGGTAATGGCATTTCAGCAGCGATCGCCCAGAAACTCATGGCTGCTGGGGTAGCGGCAATTGATGTCGCTGGTGCGGGTGGTACTTCTTGGGCGAAGGTGGAAAGCGAACGAGCCAAAAATGCCTTGCAACGTCGCTTAGGAAAGACATTTACCGATTGGGGTTTACCGACGGCAGAGTGCATTACAAGTATTAAAGCGATGTCTACGACGGGGGTAGATGCAGCACCAAATGTCCCCTTGATTGCTTCGGGGGGGTTGCGTCATGGATTGGATGTGGCAACAGCGATCGCCTTGGGAGCAGATATAGCTGGTTTAGCAATGCCTTTCTTGCAAGCAGCAGCAGCATCAGAGACAGCAGTTGCCGAACTGGCTGAAGTGTTAATCGCCGAAATCACCACAGTATTATTCTGCACTGGCAACGCCACGTTGTATCAGTTACAGCACTCTGGTAGTTTGCAACGCATAGAATAAATAAATAGGTTATTAGTCACTTGTCCTTTGTCATTTGTGAATGACAAAGGGCAAATGCCCAATGCCCCATACCCAATGACCAATGACTAATGACCAATGACTAATTTTATCAAACAAACTTTTGCTAGTTTAGTTGGCACCTTACTAGGACTAATTATTTTTGCTGGTTTAGGAACCACTGGACTGTTCTTGCTGATATTGGCTGCTACTTCCTCTAAAGATCCTGGGCCAAACGTGAAGGATAAGTCAGTGCTGGTTTTTGACTTGTCGATGAAAATTACTGATAGCGAACCTAGTTCAGGCGAACTGTTTCAAAACACAATATCAGGTGTGGATGATGAGAGAATGGCACTCCGCAAAGTTGTGGAAACTTTGGAAAAGGCGCGGCGCGATCCGCGAATTGTCGGAATCTATCTAGATGCAACACGTACAAGCGAATCTAGTAACGTTGGCTATGCCTCCCTTAAAGAAATTCGGAAAGCGCTGGAGGAGTTTCGCGCTGCTGGTAAAAAGATTGTCGCCTATGGTAGCGATTGGAGTGAAAAGGAATATTACGTTTGTTCAGTGGCAGATTCCATCATTCTTAACCCTCTAGGAATGATGGAAGTCAACGGTTTGAGTTCACAACCAATGTTTTTAACGGGAGCATTACAAAAATATGGCATTGGTGTTCAAGTCGTGCGAGTGGGGAAATTTAAGGGAGCTGTTGAACCGTTTATCCTCACAAAGCTGAGTCCAGAAAACCGCGAACAGACTCAGAAGTTATTGGATGATGTTTGGGGAGAGTGGCGCACTGCTGTCGGTACAAGTCGGAAAATTCAACCTGACAAGTTGCAAGCGATCGCTGATAATCAAGCGCTACTGGAAGCAACACAAGCCAAAACCAACGGTTTAGTTGATCAAATAGCATACCCCGATCAAGTGGTGACTGACCTCAAAAAGTTGACAGATAGCGACAAAGAAGACAAAACATTTCGGCAAATTAATCTGAATAACTACGCAGAAGTTCCCGGCAAAGCTTTCGGTGTAGAACGCAACTCCAAAAATCAAATTGCCGTTGTTTATGCTGAGGGCGAAATTGTCGATGGTAAAGGTGATGATGGGCAAGTAGGAGGCGATCGCTTTGCGAAAATCTTCAACAAATTGCGACAAGATAAAGATGTCAAGGCAGTCGTATTGCGAATTAATAGTCCTGGTGGTAGCGCTACCGCATCTGAAGTCATGCAGCGAGAAGTTAAATTAACTCGTGAGGCGAAACCAGTTGTGGTGTCGATGGGTGATGTCGCCGCCTCTGGTGGTTACTGGATTGCTAGCGACTCTAACCGCATTTTTGCAGAACCAAATACCATTACAGGCTCTATAGGGGTATTTGGGGTGCTATTTAATGGGCAAAAACTGGCGAATGATAATGGCATCACCTGGGATTCAGTGAAAACCGCCCGCTATGCTGATAGTCAAACAGTTTCACGTCCGAAATCGCCCCAAGAGTTAGCCCTTTACCAGCGCAGTGTTAACCGAATTTATAATATGTTTCTAAATAAAGTTTCTCAAGGTCGGAAACTCCCAGAACAAAAAGTGGCAGAAATTGCCCAAGGACGGGTTTGGTCGGGTGTGGCGGCGAAGGAAATTGGTTTAGTAGATGAAATTGGCGGGTTGAATAGTGCGATCGCCTATGCTGCCAAACAGGCGAAACTAGGAGAAGACTGGGAATTGCAAGAGTATCCCCGCACTAGCAGCTTCGGAGAACGCTTTTTTGGGCGTGCAACTGAAGAGGCGCGGACTGCTTTAGGGATTGAGGGGGTGCAACTCAAACAATCCAATCCTCTCGCCGCTGAATTCCAGAAGTTGCAACAAGAAGTAGAGATTCTGCAAAAGATGAATGATCCACAGGGAGTTTATGCCCGTTTGCCTTTTAACTTGAAAATTGAGTAGAAGCATTTGCAGGTTATGTCTGTGTAGTCAGCATGAATAAATTACACAAACAAAAAAAATGACCGCTACAGATGTAGTAGTCTGTCAAGAAATAATTGACGGATAGATTCCCTGTAGAGACGGCGATTTATCGCGTCTCTGGCGTGTATTTCACAGTAGTACAACTCGGTAGGACTTACGCACTGTACAAATTAACCGTGATGTGAATTAAGAAAAATAGGTCGTTTCAGGCTTTTATTAATTATCCTTATGATGCCTACGGCGGTAAACTACGTAAATAGATCACGCTGTAGGGGTTTAGCAATGCTCATTGGTGTCAACTTAAGCTCAAACACTAGAATTTATCGTCGTTTTAGATCCCCCAACCCCCTTAAAAAGGGGGCATAAGATTCTAGTTCCCCCTTTTTTAAGGGGAGCCAGTCGCTCAGAGGGGGTTTCCCCCATGAGTGACTGGCGTGGGTTAGGGGGGATCGAAAAGCTAGGCGGTACATGGAAAAATTTTCACTCTTCTTATCAGAGTAAGCTTTCAGGTTAAGTTGACACCTATGAGCAATGCTAAACCCTTACGAAAGATGTGGCTTTCAAGCACATCCATATTTGGTATTTTTTGTCAATGCGTAAGTCCTACTCGGAATACTGTCAGCGTTTTTCTGGTGTACTTCGGATGGTGGAGACTTCTGCAAACTGTTAATCTTGCGATTCCTCAGAAACAGATTCGGTTTCTGGTTCGGTTTCGATTTCTGGTTCGGTTTGGACAGGGGCTGGAGGTTTAGCGGGTTTTGGTCCACGCGCTAGTGCAGGATTACCCTGGTGCCTATTTTCATCACCAAAAGACGCTTTCCTTCCTGTATCAGACGAGCGATTATGGCTTGGTTTTGAGGTATTGGGTTTAGATTCAATAGAAGGCTTGGATTCAATAGAAGGTTTAGATTCAATAGAAGGTTTGGATTCAATAGAAGCTTTCAATTTAATAGAAGGTTTGGATTCAATAGAAGGTTTGGATTCAATAGGAGGTATAGAATCCAAATTTTCGGAATTATTGTCAGTACTTGCTTGTGACTGACGTTCCGATTTCTTGATCGGGCGTTCTACCATTGTTGATTTTTGTAAATTTATTTATATAATACATCGGTTTGGTGACTATCAAACTGTTGACTAGTATTTTTAAAATAATTTTTTGTTAAACTTAAAAACACTATGCCAGTAATTATAAGTAACAAAGATTTTAGCTGATGCGATGTCTACGATGGTCACTGAGTCATAAACAGAAATCGGAGGGTTTGCTTATTACCCTCCGATTTCTTTATGTAATACACTACCTTTAATTCTTAGGCAGTCTATCTTAGAATTTGAAATTTATTAACGGCGTCTGCTGCCGAAACCACTTGAGCGGCGAGGTGCTGAACTACGCCCACTGCCAAAACTACTACCAGAATTGCGTCTGGTAGTGCTGGAGTTCCCAGAAGGTCTAAGTTGACTACTACCAAAACCAGAACCAGAAGGACGGTTATTAGTTGTAGTGTTACGGGGTGTAGTGCGTACAGTTGAGTTACCAGGATATGACCTTCTAATTGTCCCTGTATTGCGGAACGCAGTGCGATTTGTCACGGCTGCGGGTGGCGCATTGTAGCGAGTTTGATAGTTTTGAACTGCTTGACCATAGCTTCCGCCATATCCACCGTAGCCAGTCATTAGTCCTCCTTGTTGATAAGCAGGGGGTACGTAGTATTGCGGTCTAAATAACATACTACCAATTGCTTGACCCGCCAAGCTACCAGCCACAGACCCAGCAAACGGTGCCCAAAAGCTATTTTGTTGACGCACTACAACCGTCTCTTGTTGTCCTGTTTGAGGATTGGTTTTATTCTCAGTAACGTTGTGGACATACTCAATTTTAAAGTCTTCCGTCAGATATAAAATCGGCTGTCCATTTTCTACTTTCAGATAAGTCTTCTTACCTTCCTTGATTTCAGCATCAGTTAACCGGGCCATTTGCAACTTTTCTGTTGCAAAGGTTGGGGGATTATTGTTCAGTAAAAACAGGCTGTACTCACCACTTGCATCGTCATAAGTAGCTTGTTGTATTTGATACTGACCGTCACTTAATTTGGTGTTAGTAGAGGTTTGGCTAACATTCTTAGCTGGAGGGGTAGTGGTATTTTGCTCTCCTGCCCCACAGGCTACAGTTGTCAGGCACAAACTCATAGCTAAAAAAACGGCTGTAAATTTACGCACTATGGTCATGATCATTGGATTATTGTCCTATCTTTGAGCTTAACAATTTATCGAGGTAAGTAGTAAGTAGGGACTACCCAACACATTA
Organism: Nostoc sp.; assembly: GCF_041747015.1. Lineage (GTDB taxonomy): Bacteria > Cyanobacteriota > Cyanobacteriia > Cyanobacteriales > Nostocaceae > Nostoc. Next base: position 13,266 of record NZ_JBGTFY010000001.1, on the reverse strand, counting down.
CAAAGGAATCAATTCTGGGTAATATTGCAAGAGCTGATCGCTAGTGAGTTCATCGCCTAACTGTGCTGGCGAGAAATGCACTTGGATTGCCTTTAATCTATGTTTATAATGCAAATTTATCAATGCTTTCAATCCTTCCTTGAGTGCCTGAATGTTAGAAAGGTCAGTTTCTAACTCTGGTACTTCTCCTTCATAAGCTACTGTAAGCATCACAATGACGTTACGGGTTACAGGAATAGATAAAGGTTCATTCAATCCAGAGGCAGAACTGTAATCTGGTTCACTGAGATATCTTTGGGCAGAGTCAGTAAATAATTCATTTACGTAGTCTCCCGCCTCGCCTTCTTCCCAAAATACATCACCTTCGTTGGCAGATGAAAGCCAGTATTCATCGTATTGAAGCAGGGTTTGGCTAATTTCTACTAATTTTTCTCCCAAAACTTCTAAGTCGCCATCGGCATCGATCGCATCTCGTCCAGCACTATTTAATACTCCCAAAATTGGTGCTACTTCACCTCCCCCTAAATGCAGAAATAGCCGAAAGACCACATAGCGAGTTCGACCGATCATTTTATTAAAGGTATCGCGCATTTTTCCTCCAAAATTTCATTTTTGTCATTTGTATAATAACCAATGCCCAATACCTAATGACTAATATAATGAAAACCTTTAATAAAATCCATAACCATATTTAACGAAGGCAATCTATATTTTGTTGATTCACTGGATATATCATCATAAGCTGAAGCTTTTATAGCAGAGCGATTAATAAATCTTTTACCAAAATTGGGATTGTCATGCACAATCAAGGTGCGGGTGCTAGAATTCGTTAAAACTATTTGAGTTGGGGCTTTACAAAAATTTAACTTTGCAGCTACTTCGATGTTTTTCTTCATCTGTTTAATTCTTGTAACCTGACTGATGGCTTGCTCTACAAGAATATTTAATTGTTTCACCATCTGGGGCGATTTTAAATCTTGGTTTGCCACAACTTCACTATTAATCATTTCCAGCATATTGGAAATATTCTTTTGGGTAGATGCCGCATCTAAAAAAGGCAGAATCGTAATATAAGCAGTGGGAAATAATGCTTCATCGCTATCTACATAAAAGGTGAAAACAGTTCGACGACGACCACTTTCTATACTTGGGGGTTGTTTTAGTCCCCGCCATTCCTGAGCAATTTGGTAGTAAGCGCCAGCAAGGGCAAAGTTAGCATCATGTTCTATGGCTGAATCAACAATAATCCGGATTGTTGGTGGTGTTTCGTTAAAAAAATCTCGTGAGTCTTCTGAATGGAACTTTTGGATAATGGAGCGATCGCCTGTCGGGCTAAGATCAACCCATTCACAAATCATGCCTTCGGTTTTTAAACCAAATCTGGAGGTGGCATAAACTTTTGCCCCAGTTAAAGTTGCTCCTGTTAGGTCAGCACCAATCCATTCTGCTTTAATTAATTTTGCCTGAGTTAAATCGGCGTGAATTAAAATTGTATTTGTTAAATTGGCATTGCTTAAATCTGCGCCAGTTAAATTAGCCCCGCTTAATTTTGCGTTACTCAAATCTGTCCACTGGAGATTTGCGCCGCTCAAATCTGCCCAACGGAGGTTCGCCCCGCTCAAATCTGCTCCGCTCAAGTTAGCATGGCTGAGATTCGCTTGTCTGAGTTCGGCATTTCGCAAATTTGCACCGCTAATGTCAGAACGACTGAGGTCAGTGGCGTTTAAGTTAGCCATCTCTAAGTTAGCTCCCGTGAGAAAACTGCCTCTCAAGACAGCCTCACTCAAGTTAGCATGACGAAGATTCGCTTGGCGGAGTGTCGCCTCTCGCAGATCGGCACCGGTGAGGTCAGCCTCCAATAAGTCGGCGCTACTGAGGTCAGCGCGAATTAACTCGGCGCGGATCAAAGTAGCTCCTCTAAGTTGAGCGTGACTAAGATCCGCTCGAATCAAATTAGCAACGTTGAGACTAGCGTTGTTCAAGATGGCGTTAGATAAATTTGCCCCACTGAGTCTAGCTACATTCAGCTTGGCATTGCTTAAGTTGGCTTCACTCAGATTCGCGCCACTTAGGTTAACTATACTCAAATTGGCATTGCTAAGATTTACGCCACTTAATTTAACCCCACTAAGGTTAGCTTCCGCGAGGTCAATACCACTAAAGTCCAAGATTCCTGCCGCATATTGTTCCAGTAATTCCTCTACAGTCATCGATGCTACCCCTTGGATGCCAACTTTAATAGTTGGTAAAGTCATAAAAAACGGAATGTCAAAATCAAAAATGAATATTGGGATTTTAGGATTGGGACTGATAGGCGGATCTTTGGGTTTTGATTTGCGATCGCAAGGACATCATATCTTAGGAGTCAGTCGCCGTGAATCTACTTGTGAAAAGGCAGTTGCCCTCGGCAGCGTTGATCAAGCATCAGTTGATCTAAGCTTATTGGCAACCGCAGAGGTTGTATTTATTTGTACACCCCTAGCCCTTATTGTGCCCCAATTGGAGCAGTTGATCGCTCATTTGCCTGTGACTACGGTGGTGACTGATGTGGGCTCGGCAAAAGCAGAGATAGTCAAGGCGATTTCGCCTCAATGGAGGAATTTTATCGGCGGTCATCCAATGGCGGGAAGAACAGAGAGTGGGATAGAAGCAGCACAACGGCATTTATTTGTTGGTAAGCCTTATGTATTAACACCAATAACTACAACACCAACCACTGCAATTACAATTGTCGAAGATATTGTGCGATCGCTTGGGGCGACTATCTATCATTGTCAACCTGAGCAACATGACTACGCTGTTAGTTGGATTTCCCATTTACCGGTGATGGTTAGTTCCTCGTTGATTGCTGCTTGTTTGAGTGAAACTGACCCCGATGTTTTGCAATTAGCCCAAAAGTTAGCTAGTTCAGGTTTTCGGGATACCAGTCGTGTAGGTGGTGGCAATTCCGAGTTGGGCGTGATGATGGCGCGGTATAATCGTCAAGCATTACTGCGATCGCTTCAACAGTATCGTCATCATCTCGACGAGTTGACTAACATAATTGAGCAGGAAAATTGGGCAGTTTTAGAGGAGAAGTTGAAATTAACGCACCAAGCACGACGTAATTTTGTTAAGTAAAAAAATGATATTGGTGTCAACTTTAAGCTAAAAGCCACTCTAGAACAAGCTTTTATCTCGTTCCTAGTCTCCGACTGGGAACGCCTTAATTGAGGCTCTGCTTCCCTGATTGATCAGCAGCATTTCCAGACTAAAGCTGTAAACAAGGTTTTAAAGCAATACAGTAAGGAAGAAATGCTTAACTGAACTGTATTGCCCTAGACCTGCAACTCTTCTTTTTGACTTAGACCGCTCCCGTTACAACAGATACCGCTCCCGTTACAAGGTAGACCGCTCCCGTTACAACAGATACCGCTCCCGTCACGAGGTAGACCGCTCCCGGTACAACAGATACCGCTCCCGTTAGAGTAATCCAAGTAAAAAAATGCTAATTGTCATTGCATTCGCCCTACAGCCCTTCTCCTAAGGGAGACGCTACGCGAACGGGCATCCTACGGCAGGCGTTCCCGTAGTGGAAGTCGCAATGAGAGGCTTTGGATCTATCGAAACAGAATTCAGGAGTCAATACGGTTTGGATAAGACTTGATCCCCCCAACCCCCCTTAAAAAGGGGGGACTAAGAATAGCTCTATTTCCCCCTTTTTAAGGGGAGCCACTGCGGTCTTCTCCCCTTGGGAGAAGACCGCACTTTGCGCAATCCCCCACTGATAGCGAAGCGTTAACGAGTCCGCGTTCGCGCAGCGTCTCGTAGAGAGCGTCTTGATTCTGACCGGAGGCGGAGCGTCTCCGGCTCCGCTTCTGACTTCTGAATTCTTCTTCAATTATTCTTCCTCCTCTCTGAGTCGCGCCAGTTGCTACAACTAGGGAAACCCGCGCAATGCACTAGCTTCTCTCTGCCTCTGTGGTTCGTTCAATATCTCAGACTGAGATTGAGACAGATTGCCAAAAAAATCATAGTAATCTAACGCTTCCAAAATTCCCCAGGCATTTTGTCCTTGAGCAAAATAAATTTGTGGACAGCCCCGTAACTTTTCGATTTCTTTGCTGTAATTTCCAACTACAACTGCCAGTGTATTGCCAGCCAACATTGATTCATCATTACCAGATGCCCCTGCCACTAAAAACCGTTTCACGGGTAATCCCCATTTCAAAGCAACATAACGAATGGCATCTCCCTTAGAAGCCCGGATAGGCACTAAATCAAGATATCTACTATGGCTGTAAATTCCTTTGACGGATAGCTGCTGCTGACGCAGATGGCGGATGATTTCCCGGTAGGTAGGCGATTTGTCTGTATCAACAAAGTAGCTGATCTTAAACTTGCCTTGAGTCTCTGGTGGCTGCAATTCAACTCCGGGTATATCCTTCATCGCTTCCCGAATTGCCTCAGGTTGCCAATTAGCTCTAATGTGTCTTTGCCAACTTGTGTCTGTTACCACCTGAGGCCCATAATAAATTTCACTGCCTGTTGATGTAATTAGCAAGTCCGGCATCGGGAAACGCCACTCTTCCAACATACTCAAGGTACTTTCTAGGCTTCGACCTGTGGCAATGCCAACTCCGGTTGTGTGTCCTTCGTCATGGATGCGCTGAATCAACTTGTGCAGTGCTTCTTGGTTCCCCAATAATGTGTTGTCAATTTCAGCTACAAGGAAGCGGTCAGCTGTTGGCAGGCGGTTAGTATCAGGTACGTTCCAGTCTGGATGTTCGACTGCTGGAGATTCGCGCAGAGGACTGAGGAAAGATTGAACTTGTCGTTTTGGAAATAGACGTACTTTCTTTAGATACTGCTCGACATGACTATCCCAAGAGAAATGTTGGCAGACGTTAACCATGCCATTGCTAGACCAGGTTTGCCATTGTTCTTTATCTGTCAAAGTTGTTCGCAGTGCATCTTGGATTTGTTTAATGTTTAGAGGATCAATCAGCAGACCATTCTTACAAGCTGATATGATATCTTGTGGTCCGCCGTCAGATGTAGCAATGATTGGTACACCAGATGCCGCAGCCTCAATCAAGGTCAGTCCAAATGGCTCTGTTAGCGCTGGATTGATGAAAACTCCTCGTGTTTTAGCTGTCAGCCGATATAAGTCAGGCACATCTTCAGAGTTATGATGTTTGGGATAGGCAATGTAACCATAAAGGTCATAGCGATCAATTAATTGCAAGATTTCTATAAACACCTGGCGTGGGCCAGATTCCATCGTCATAATGTCTTCTCGTTTTCCTAACACAAGTACCAGGTTTGCCAGGTTACGTAGTTCAGGATCTTCGCCATAAGCTTTGATCAGACTACTCACATTTTTACGAAAAGCCGGGCGAGAAATCGCCATAATTATGGGCTTTTGAGGATCTTTGAGAAACCGCTGCAATTGCTGGTAAATGGGTGGATTCTGCCAATCCTCTGGTGCTGGGTAAAAATGCTCTAGAGTAACACCAGGAGGAATCACTACCATCCGTTCAGGTTGATATTGGTCGTAAACGCTGTACTGCTGCTCAACTTCTTGATTAGTACTGGCGATGACTAGTGCTGCACTGGCAAGTGTGGTTTCTTCGGCATCAATGCGTGTACTAATGTGAAAGTGATCTTCAATAACTTCCAGTTTAGTTCCCTGTTCTAGTAATCGTTGCTGCTTAATGCGTCCCAGGGAGTGACCAGTATGGACAAGCGGCGTTCCTAACCAGCCAGCAACCCGACAGCCTACATATCCAGCGTCGGCATAATGTGTGTGAATAACATTTGGGATTTTTCCAACTTTGCGAATGTATCTGAGCAATTCATCTGCAAAGGTATCTAAATACGACCAGAGAACTTCTTTGCGAAGGTAGCGACGTGGGCCACAGGGAAGGCGAATAATTTGAGCTTTGTCTGTGAGAATTTCTATCGGTTGAGCGTAGTCTTGGCTGGTTTTTGGATCGTTCACTAAACGAGTTACCAAATCAACTCGTTCTACTTGTGGGTTTTTGGCTAATGTACAAGCAAGTTCGACTACATATTTGGTTTGTCCACCTGTGTCAGCATCTTTTCCTAACTCCATATTCTGTCCCCTGATTAAGCCATGAACACTGACCAGTAAAATATACAACCCTGGACTATGTGACATCGTGTCTTCCTCAGTAATTTACTGTATACACTTGCGATTTCTATGTTCCTTGCACCGAATGACCGTTGATTTTTACAGGTCAACATCCATACATATGGAGCAGTGCTACATCCTTGTCAAATAAACATCTGAGTACATCAAAAAATAAGGCAGTGTCAATACTTTGTTAGGTTTAAATCAATCTCAATGACCAAAATTAATTATTTATCATCATCAGCAACAAAGTTAACTCCAGATTATAAAATAGGCTCATTTTATCAGTAATGGACGTAGCGATCGCAGCTTGTAGTAAAAACAAACTATGGGTTTTTTTGTGGATTTCTGCTTTGGCAAATGCCCCGGAAAAACTGAATATTCCAAGTAATTATTTATTAAAGAAAGTACATCTCATCAACATATTCAAAGCCTGCACCTAAGTATGTGCGCGCTAACTCTAGCAGCATATTGCGATTAAACTAAAAACGGACGCGCTAGAAAAAAGCTCGATATTGATTTAGCATCTACTGGCTCTCCCTGAAGAATAGCTTTCTCCAGTTCTTCGGGAGTCATAAATACAGTTTCAATATCCTCATCTCCATCTTGGGCGGGTGGTGTCTCCAGCTTTGACAAATCTTGAGCGAGAAAAGCATAAATAATCTCATCAGAATAACCTGGAGCTAGGAAAAACTCACCTAATTTATCCCATTTTTGGGCGCTATAGCCAGTTTCTTCTTGAATTTCACGCTGTATTGTCTCTAGGGGATCTTCATTTGGTTCCACAGTTCCCGCCGGAAATTCTAATAGCCGTCCCTGAACTGCAAAACGGTACTGGCGCACGAGTACAAGTTTTCCTTCTGGTGTCACTGGTACAGCTAGAGCGCCACCAGGATGACGAATACACTCCCATTCGCCTTCTGCTTTATTGGGCAAACGCAAGCGATTAACTTCAAAATCAAACTTGCGTCCTTTATAAAACAAGCGTTGTTTCAGCAGTTGTGGTAATTCTCTACCTAATGGCATAGTAATATTTGACTATCTGTAACTACAGAGGTGAAATCAGTGTTTTTCTACGTTAAATGTACGTCAGAACAGTCTACCTCTTTGAGCAGTTCTTTAATAACACACTTAGAAACTGGTTCTATCCAATCTGGGGCAATTTCTGCTAGTGGCACTAACACAAAAGCCCGCTCCCGCATTCTGGGATGGGGAATCTGGAGGTTTGGTGTATCCAGGATTAAGTCATGATATAATAACAAATCTAAATCTAGGGTTCGCGGTCCCCAACGTTCCTGACGAACACGCCCAAATTGCTCCTCAATTTCTAATAAAGCTGCTAATAACTGCTGGGGTAGAATTTCTACTTGCAATATGACGCAGCCATTTAAGTAATCTGGTTGCGGTGGTCCCAAGGCTTTTGTTCGATACCAACTGGATCTGGTTTCTAAGAAAATACCTGGCGTTTGGGCTAAAGTCTCTATAGCTGCTTCTAAAATTGTCCTTGAATCACCTATATTACTACCAAGGGCAAGGGCGCTTCTTGCAGGCTTGGCTACAGCTATGTCTGCCGCCCCTCGCCACTCTGAACTTTTCAGGATGGGCATCACACCCGTCCTCAGCAAACCGTTTTCAGGCTGTTCTTGCGGATACTTCGCCGCACCTGTTTCAGAAAATGTCAATGGACTTTATATTCCGAATAGTTATCAAAATTGCAGTGTTTTTACAAAACTAAATTAACTGAATCTAAAAAACATTATTTGATGAAGAATTTAGTTAATTATTTATAGGATATTATACTAACACACAGGGCTGCGCTAACCTTAAAGCTAACTTATAGTGGTTATGTGATTACTATTTTGAGTGCAGAACCGATTTGATAAAACTTACCTTGTGGTTCAAGGGAAGATCAACTAATTTGACTGACTCTCACAAGAAAAAACGATGATAACCGCCTGGTCATCATCAACACAAGAAATTTACAAATGAAAGCTTACCACCAGCACATCTGGCATAGGCGAGGCAATTAACTAAGTAAAATGAAAATCTTACCATCTAGGATGACAGCCAATCTGGCAAATAATAATAAACCACTTTATCGTCGCATATGGTTGTGGGCAAGCTTGGGTGTAGGTGTAGGTGGTGGGATAGTTGCCTTGGTTTACGGCATTGGTTTAATAGATCGCACTTTGCCAGATAAAGCTGAACTCAAAGCCGTGATTAGAGAGCAAACACTGACCATCAAAGCTGCTGATGGCACCATATTACAACAACAAGGTGAAGCGACTAGAGAACAGTTAAAGCTGGAGCAAATACCAGATAATTTAAAAAAAGCTTTCATCGCCTCAGAAGATAGAAGATTTCAGCAACACAACGGAGTTGATCTTCAAGGGATTGCCAGAGCGAGTTTGAATAATTTGCGATCGCAAGGTGTGGTAGAAGGTGGTAGTACCATCACCCAACAGCTAGCGCGGATTCTCTTCTTAAAACAAGAACAGACAGTCTGGCGCAAACTCAAGGAAGTCCGTCTCGCCCAAAAAATCGAGTCAGAATTAACCAAAGATCAGATTCTAGAGCGTTACCTAAATCTGGTTTATTTGGGAGCTGGAGCTTACGGTGTGGCAGATGCAGCCTGGGTATATTTTAGTAAATCGCCAAATCAACTTTCCCTAGCAGAAATGGCAACGATTGCCGGACTAGCTCCCGCCCCCAGCTTGTACGCCCCAGACAAGAATCCAGCATCTGCCAAACGGCGGCGGGACTTAGTATTACAACGGATGCAAGAAGATAAAGTAATTACACCAGAGCAAAGGCGAGAAGCAATCCAAGAACCGCTAACCCTCAAAAGCAGTTTACCCAAGCGAATGCAAGTACAATCACCCTACTTTACTAGCTACATCCAGAAGGAATTACCGAAGTACGTTTCCTCTGATGTGCTAGCAAGTGGGGGTTTAGTAGTAGAAACCACGTTGAATCCAACTTGGCAGAAGGTGGCAGAAGAGGCTGTAGCTAAAACACTGCGAAATCAAGGACGCTGGGAAAACTTTAAGCAAGCAGCTTTAGTCGCTGTTGACCCCCGCAACGGTGAAGTTAAAGCAATGGTTGGGGGAAAAGACTTTGGTAAAAACCAGTTTAATCGCGTTACCCAGGCACAGCGGCAGCCAGGATCGACATTTAAAGGGTTTGTCTATGCCACTGCGATCGCTAGCGGTAAAAGCCCCTACGATAGTTACCAAGATACACCCTTTGTTGTAGATGGCTACGAACCGAAAAATTATAGTGAAAACTTCCGGGGTTCAATGAACATCCGAGATGCCCTTACTCGCTCTGTTAATATTATTGCGGTAAAGGTGTTGATTGATGTAGGATTTAAGCCAACGATTAAACTTGCCCATGATATGGGGATAAAATCTGAACTCAAACCCACCTATTCCTTAGCTCTGGGATCAAATGAAGTAAATCTTCTAGAATTGACCAGCGCTTACGGCAGCTTTGCAACTCTTGGATTGCACAGAGAGCCTTATGGTATTCGCCGCATCATTAACCGTCAAGGTAACGTGATCTGGTCAGCTAAATTTCAGTCTAAACGCGCCCTTGACGCTGACAGTGCCGCCATCATGACTTGGATGTTACGCAACGTTGTCGAAGGAGGGACTGGTGCTGCTGCCCAATTAGGTAATAGACAAGTTGCCGGCAAGACTGGCACCTCCGACGAAGCCCGCGATTTGTGGTTTATTGGCTACATTCCCCAGATGGTGACAGGGGTTTGGCTAGGTAACGATGATAATCGCCCCACATACGGCAGCAGTAGCAGTGCCGCTTACACTTGGCATGAGTTTATGGAAAAAGCGGTAAAGGGGATGCCTGTAGAAAAGTTTCCCAAACGACCCAAGTTAGAAGGTCGCAAAGGCACCATTAAAGCCCAGGCTATTAAGCCCAAACAAGTGATCAATCGTTCTATCTCTTCTGATGATGACTCAGAAAGTGTTAGAAATTCTGAGGATAGCGGTTCATCTAGGAGACGGAGAAGAAGATATTCTCAAGAAGAACAGCAACCAGAAAATTATACCCGAAGACGGAGAAGGCGCGATGCCTACGGCGGGCTACGCCTACGCACCGAAGAATCAAGTTCGAGTAACTCTTCTTCAGAATCATCTCGTCCACGGCGGCGCTCTAGAAGAAGAGTAGAATCTGATTCTCCCCCGCCTCGAAGAAGTCGGCGCTCTTCTCCTCCCGCAAATAGTTCCGGTTCTTCTGGTTCTTCATCATCACAGCCATCGTGGCGGGATAGACTTAGACCTCCTCAGTAATTGGGCATTGGGCAAAACAGTTCCGAGTTCCCAGTTTTGAGTGCTGAGTAAAGAAATGAGATTCCCCACTCATTACTCAGCACTCCTGAAGGGCATTAGTTATTCTCTCTTGTCCCCCTTGTCTTCTTGTCCCATGCCCCCTGCCTCTTTTGTTAAATTAAACTCTAGGGGGATGTTAAGTGATACGCTCATTTTATAGTGTGTCAAGTAGTGTTACTTAACATTGGAGAAGATAATATGCATATATTCATGCAGGCAGCAGATTCAGTCGCAACAGGTGGTAATCATTTTCCCTTGGCTTTTACCTTGGTGTATGTCGTTGGTTTTATTGCTGCTGTAACCATTGGTTCAATAGCTTGGTACAACTCGAAACGCCCCGCAGGTTGGGAAAGCAAAGAGCGTCCTGATATTGTGCCTAAAGTTGATAAAGAAGAAACTCCGGGTCTGGGTGAACCGAAGTCATAATTTAGTCATTAGTCATTAGTCATTAGTCATTAAACTATAGACTTTTGACTATGATTAGTTTTGCACTTCAACCCAACGACGGTAAAGCTTTTGAATTTGTTTAAGCAGTACAGTGTGAGGTGGTTGAGTTGAACCATTCGGCTTTGCTATATCCTGCAACTTTGTCAGAAGTCTAGCTTCTTCGATCGCAACATCACCATCACTATAAATTAAGCCACTGATGGCTTCAATCAGATTTTCACAATCTTCAATACTGGGGCGATCGCCTAAATACTCCCGCACCCACTCATAGCACTCTTTTGGCTGTACAGGAACTAATTCTTGCAACCAAGGTTTAATCTCTGGATCGCTAGCCAAACCCTTTGCTTGAGCGATTTCACGTAGATATTGCCGTTCTTCTGGTTGGATTTTGCCATCGATCCAGGCTGCTCCAATCAATATTTTAATTAAGTTTTTCACATTTGAATCAGTCACCATTGCTGCCTCCTCTGGTAGATTCAGACCTCCACCAAATCGTACAATCCTAAACAGTATTCACTCGGAATTGTTGGTTTTTCTTAAGCGCACCATAAAAAAGCCATCCATGTCCTGTCGATGAGGCCAAACTTTAAACCAACCTTGAGGTGTGATCTGAGCGCAATCAGGTAACTCAACGCTGCTGGTAGACTCAACTTGCCAATCTGGTGACTCAGCTAAAAATGCCGCAATCACTTGTTCATTTTCTGCTGGATGCAATGTACAGGTGGCATAAACTATTACACCACCAGGTTTTACAAAACTTGATGTATGTGTTAACAATTCTTTTTGCAGCCTTGAAAGTTCCCGGACAGATTCTGGTGTTTGTCGCCACCGTGCATCAGCATGACGGTGCATAGTTCCCAAGCCAGAACATGGAGCATCTAATAATACGCGGTCGGCGGTGTTTTTAAATTGACCTAAGTTGCGGCTGTCGCCAGTGTAAATTTGAATAGATTGTAAACTTAAGCGTTGATAATTTTCTTGAAGTTTGCGAAGACGAGAAGCAGTGTGATCGCATGCCCAAATTTTCCCCTTATCTGCCATTAACTCGGCAATGTGCGTTGTTTTACCTCCTGGTGCAGCACAAGCATCAATTACCACTTCACCTGGTTGGGGGTCGAGCAAATGACTTACCAATTGGGCGCTACTATCTTGTACAGTCCACCAACCTTCGCCAAAACCAGGTAGTTTTTGAATTGACCCAGCGCTACCAATCAATCGTAAAGCTTGGGGTAAATAAGGAACGCGCCTGACCAAAATACCAGCAGATTGCAACGCCATCTCAACTTCCTCGATTGAAGTGCGAAGTGGGTTGATCCGCAAATCTATTGTTGGAGATTGGTTCATCCATTCACACAGTTGCTCTGTTTCAGCTAGACCGAGTTGTTCTAACCACACCTGAATAATCCAGTCAGGAAAGCTGTGTAAAATACCCAAGCGTTCCACCGGGTTTTCTGGGAGTTGTAACGGATCAAATTGGGGATTGGGGATTGGGCATTGGGGAAGTAACAATGAATTTTTCTCCTCTGCCCCCTGCCCCCTGCCCCCTGCCTCTTTGTCCCCCTGCGCTTCTGCTGTTCTCAGATACTGGCGCAATAGACCGTTAACAAAACCCGTAAGTCCAGAAAAACCATTTTCTTTAGCGAGTTGGACGGTGGTATTAACAGCAGCCGAGGCGGGAATCCGCTGTTGATAGCGCAGTTGGTAAAAGCCTAGATGCAAGATGGTGCGGAGGTCTTGTGGTTGTTGGTGAGATTTCTTTTTGGCAAATTGATCAATGAGAACATCGAGGGTACGCTGCCTTCTGACGCTGCCATAAACCAATTCTGTTACTAAACGGCGATCGCTATCAAGCAAATTAACTTTTTGCAGCACTCTGTCTAGGGCAACATCAGCATAAGCTCCCTTATGAACATCTCGCAGGGCAACAAATGCTACTTGACGGGGGTTTGTCAAATCGATGTTTTTTACGCCAATATCAGACAAAGTAATCTTACCAAAGCTTAAACAATCAATAACAATTGTAAGCGATCGCTTTACAGGATGAATGAACAAGTCTAATTTATTACTCGTTGCATTGAGTGACAACTTTGTTGCATCAACTGACAACTTTGTTGCATCAACTGACAACTTTGTTGCATCGACTGACAACTTTGTTGCATCGACTGACAACTCTGTTGCATCGACTGACAACTTTGTTGCATTGACTGACAACTCTGTTGCATCGACTGACAACTTTGAAAAAGCGATCGCACACCTTAAATCAAACCCTACAACGTTAGAGGATGTTTGAAAAGTATTAGGCTGTGATTTTACACATTTATAGATCCCCCCTAA